>JBKPQP010000022.1:0-13377 GCA_046734155.1 Actinomycetota bacterium
GGTGATGGTCGCCCGCGGCGACCTCGGCGTCGAGATCGGCCCCGCGCTCGTGCCGCTGCTCCAGAAGCGGATCATTCTGGCCGCGCTCGAGCGCGCACGGCCGGTGATCACAGCGACGCAGATGCTCGAGTCGATGATCTACCACGCCGACCCGACCCGGGCCGAGGCGAGCGACGTCGCAAACGCGATCCTCGACGGCAGCTCTGCCCTGATGCTCTCAGGCGAGACGGCGCTCGGCGAGTTCCCGGTCGAGGCCGTCGCGTACATGGACAGGATCGCGCGCGCCGTCGAGCCGAGCCTCCGGTACCGGCACGAGCTTCCGCAGGCGAGCGAGGAGCCGACCGTCGGCCAGGCGATGTCGAACGCGGCCTGCGACATCGCGGAGTCGCTGGGCGCCGCGGCGCTGCTCGTCCCGACCTTCACGGGCCGGACGGCGTCCGCAGTCGCGCGGCTTCGTCCCCGCAGGCTGATCCTCGCGCTCTCACACCACGACTACGCACTTCGGCAGACGGCGATCGAGTGGGGCGTGACGCCGACGCCGATCGAGGAGGCCTCCGACGTCGAGGATCTTTGGGCGAAGTCGATCCAGGCGGCGCGTGCCGGGGGCTACGTGGACGAAGGCGATCTCGTCGTGATCACCGCGGGCACCGCTGTGAACCTGCCCGGGACGACCGACGTGATCAAGGTCGAGCAAGCCTGACGCAGGACCTCAACAGGCCCCGGCGAACGAATGAGGCCCGATGGCCCGTCGTCGCTCGAAGAAGCGTGTCCCGCGCGGACGGTTCCTGCTCCGCTGGCTCGGGGTGGGCACGCTCGCGTTCATCGCGTTCCTCTACTGGCAGCCGTTGCGGAGCTACTTCTCCACTCGCGACACCGTCAAGCAGCAGTCCGCCGAGGTGCGCCAGCTCCGCGCCCAGAAGGCTCGCCTCGAGCGCCGGCTCGCCGAGTCGGACACGGCCCAGGCGCTGACGCGCGAGGCTCGTCGGCTCGGCTACGTCGTCCCCGGCGAGCGCCTGTACATCGTCAAGGGCATCAAGGCCTGGCGACACCAGCACGAGCGCGCGGACAAGTAGCCTCGGGCGCATGAACGCAGACCGTGAGCTCGTCGCAAGGCAGCTCGGTCGGCCGCCGCGCGCGTTCGCCCGGGTCGTTGTCCGCTGCCCGTTCGGCCGGCCGGCTGTGACCGAGCAGTCGCCCTACGACGGTTCCGGTGAGCCCTTCCCCACCACCTACTACGTGACGTGCCGGCATCTCGTCGCGGCGATCTCCCGGCTCGAGGCCGCCGGAGGCGTCGAGCGCTGGTCCGAGCGTGCGCAGCAGGATCCCGAGCTCGCGGAGAGCCTCGCGCGCGCGACCGAGGAGCAGCGTCGTGTCCGCACCGAGCTCGCCGCGGGCCGGATCGGCAGCGACCAGGGCGCGTCGCTCGGCTTCGGGATCGGCGGCTCCCGGAATCCCGAGCAGCTGAAGTGCCTCCATGCGCACGTTGCCTACGCGATGGCGCGGCCCGGCTACGAGCTCGGGGAGCGGATCGCGGCCGAGATCGTCCCGCTCTGGCCGGAGAGATGTTGCATGGACGCCGAGGACGCGTCCCTATGATCGGAGGGCCGTGAGCACCGTCGCAGTCGAGAACGCACGTCTCCAGTGGGAGGAGGGCTACCGCCGCCTGAACGAGCACGCGTCCGACCGTCCGACGTACCAGCGTCTCCTCGCGCAGGTCGACCTCCTGCTCGATGAGCTGAACCGCAGGGTCGGTCAGACGTTCACGCTCGCGGAGCTGGCCGCCGCCTACGACGAGGCCGACCGCTGGCTGCTCGAGGTGCTCCCGCCTGGCGCAGGCGCCGTTCAGCTCGGCCTGGTCGAGGACGCGGCGTTCCACCTCTACGCTCACGGCGCCGTCGACTACACGCCATGAGCCGACCCCGGCGGAGGCGTCGCCGGCGTGTCGGCCCGTGGGTGCTTCGCATTCTCGCGCTCGCGGTCGCGCTTGCGATCGGCATCGCGCTCGGCCAGGCGCTCGACGACAGCTCTGCCCCGTCCGGGACCGAGACCTCCGTGCGCACGCTCGAGCCGGGAACTCAGAGCGTCCAGACCGTGACGGTGACCGTCACAACCACCCCATAATGTTGGAAATGTGCTAGAGAGGAAAAGGTAGGTTTACTAAGTTTCCCCATCCATGGCCGATCCCCGCGACACCAGCTCCCGAACACCTGTCCCAGCAGACGAGCCCGACTGGCTCACGCTCGGGCAGGCCGCGAAGTACCTGGGGATGGCCCAGAGCACGATTCGCAAGTGGTCGGACACCGGTCGGCTGCCCGCGTTCTACACGCCGGGTGGGCACCGCCGCTATCGGCGGGCCGATCTCGATCAGTTCCTCGAGCGCGGCGGTTCGGCAGCGCCGAGGCGCGGTGAGGGCCGGCGCCTGATCCTGATCGTCGACGACGACGAGCGCCTCCGCGAGTTCGTGCGTGTCAACCTCGAGATGGAGGGCTACTCCGTGCGCGAGGCAGCGAGCGCCGAGGAAGGGCTCGCCGCCCTCGAGGCCGAGCCGCCCGACCTGATCCTGCTCGACGTGATGATGCCGCAGGTCGACGGCTGGGAAATGCTGCGCCGTGTTCACGAGCGGCACGGCGTCGGCTCGATCCCGGTGATCATGTTCAGCGGCAAGGTCGAAGAGGACTCGATGCGCGCGGCTGCGTCGCGCGGGGCTCAGGGCTTCATCGGCAAGCCGTTCAACCCGCAGCAGCTGATCGAGTCGACGAAGCAGCTCGTTCCGGCCTGACCGATCTGGATACACGGCTCGAGCGCTGGGTCGTACACCATCGCGTCGGCGTCCTCGACGAGGTGTTCGTCGCGCTCTCGCGCATCGGCTCCGAGGGCGCGATCTGGCTGCTGATCGCGATCATCGCCGCTCTCTACTGGCGGCGCCCGGCGATCTTCCTCTACGTCGCGGTCGCCGATGTGCTCGCGGACATCTCCTCGAGCCTGCTGCGGCAAGCGATCGGGCGGGAGCGCCCGCCGCTTCGCTTCCCGGAGCCGCACCCGCTCGTCCATGTGCCGGGGAGCCCGAGCTTCCCGTCCGGCCACGCAGCGACGAGCTTCGCCTGCGCGGCCACGCTCGCCTGGCTGACACCGCTGTCGCCCATCGCGCTGTACGCCCTCGCCGCGCTGATCGCGTTCTCCCGCGTCTACGTCGGCGTCCATTACCCGCTGGACGTGATCGGCGGCGCCGCGCTCGGCCTCGGAGTCGCTACAGCTCTTCGCCTGCTCGTAGAAGCCCGCCGACGATCAGCCCGATCGCCGCGATGAGCGCGATCCAGATCCCGATCCCGCGCCCGTCGTAGGGGAAGAACTGGTCGGGCACGGAGATCACACGGACGAGGACGAGGATCGTCGAGAGCGACCCGAGGACGATGATCACGAGGCTCTCCGGGACCGTCGCCGGCAGCTCGATTCCGAGCTCGCGCAACACGACCAGGACGACCACCGCGAGCCCGAGTAGGAAGACGAGCTTCCCGATGACGCCGGTATGCCAGCCGATGACCGCGATCGTCGGGCCTTCGCCCGAGCCTGCGTACCAGCCCATGAACGACGAGAGCATCAGCACGAAGCCGGACAGGGCGGTTACGCGCTCGCCCATTTCCCAGATTCCTCCGGGGACGAGCAGCAGCGGGTCGCGGCCGCGCTCTGGGCGGGCAGGGCGCTCGGGTGTATAGGGCTCGGAAGGCTCCACGGGCGAAGTATCTACAGTCCGAAAGTCCGCTGGATCTGGTGCCAGATGACGAGGCTCAGGTAGACGCTCGCAGCCACGAGCACGAACAGCACGATCCAGAAGCGAAGCTTCGCGCGCTTCGTCTCGCGCCGCCGTCGGCGGCGCACGCGGCGGCGGGCTCGATGCAGCTGATAGGCGCGCTGGACAGCAGCCGGATCGAGCTCCAGCGCGTCGTCGACCAGTTCCGGGCGGCGAGCCGGCTGGGCCATGGGTGAGAGCATAAACGCGACAGCGGGCCGACTGAGCGGATGAGGAATACTTTTCGAGAGGGAATGGACGAGATCTCCGACCAAGCCCTCGACGCGCTCGCGACTGCGGGGCTACGCGCCGCGGGCGAGCATGGGCTCGACGACGCGCTCCAGGTGGTGGCCGAGGCGGCGTTCGCCGTGACCGGCGCGGACGCGGCGGCGATTCGCGTTCTCGACGCGGATAGCCGTTTGTCGGTGCGCGCGCTGGCCTGCCGATCCGAGGCGCTGGCCGCCGAGCTCGCGGGGTCCTCGTTCGCGCCGGGCGAGCTGCCTGCGGAGTCGGCGCTTGCCGACGACCTTCCGGCCGCCGTGCAGAGAGCCGCGCGCCGCGCCCGAGCCTCCGCTGGGCTCCTGATCCCGGTTCGGGCCGACGGCGCCGTGCTCGGGAGCCTCGAGCTGCTCCGCGCCGGTCGCGAGTTCGACGAAGGCGAAGCCGCAGCCGCACGGTTCGCCGCCGCTCAGCTCGGCCTCGTCCTGCGGGCGTTCGGCGTGGGCAATGGCGTCGCCGTCTCCCGGTCCGCGGATTGGCTCGCGCTCGCCGGCGATGCGCTCGGCGCGGGACTGGACGGTGTTCGCGGACCGGACGAGGTGGTTCGAATCGCTGCGCGCGCGTCCGGGGCCGAGGGTGCCCGGCTCTGGCAGGTGGCCGAGGACGGCGACCTCGACCCGCTGGTGTCGACCGGTGCACTGGAAGGCGTCGAAGCGGTTCGGCCCACGAAGCCACTCGAGCACGAGCCGTTGAGGGTCGAGGCGATCGGGGGCAGGACGGTCGCCACTTTGACGCTCGGGCAGCCGCCGGTCGGCGTCCTCGAGCTCGTTTTCGGCCCGGAGACGTCACCGACCCAGCGCGACCTCGACCGGCTGGGCACGTTCGCCGTGCGGGCGGCGCAGGCGCTACGCGCCGGCGATCATGCGCGGGCGACATCGCTCGAGCTCGAGCGGTCCGAGGCACTGCTCTCAGTGCTCGGCCAGGCGATCGCGGAGCTCTCTGTAGCGCACACGCTCGAGACCGCGGTCGCGCGCGTCTCCGAGCTCCTCCGTGCGGAGCGCGTCGCGATCTATCTCGGCGACGCAAGCAGACTGCGTCCGGAAGGCGGCTCGGGGGACGCCGAGTTGGCGGTCGCGGAACGTCTGCTCGAGCTCGCGTTTGGACCGCTCCGCGCGCAGGGCGTCCTGCACATAGCGGATGCCCAGGCCGATGCTCGACTCGCCACGGTGCGGGCTGCCGTCGCGGAAGCCAGGATCGATGCTGCTCTCGCCGTTCCGCTCGTTGCACGGGAAGAGCTCGTCGGACTGCTCGCCGTCTACCTGCCGCGTGGGCGCGAGCTGGAACCGAGCGAGGCGGCGCTTCTGATCGCGTTGGCCGCCCAGCTGGCCGTCGCGGCGCAGAACGCGGAGCTGCACGAGCGGACCGAGCGCCAGGCGACGGAACTGCGGGAGACGGTCGCATCCGAGCGCGAGTCGGCGAAAAGGCTGCGGGCGCTCTACGAGATCTCGCGTTCGTTCGCACAGAGCCTCTCGCTCGACGCCACGCTCGACTCGGTGACTACTGCGGCGGTCGACCTGCTCGATGCCGATGCGGCGGTGGTCCGCGTTCTGGACGGGCGCGGCAACCTGCTCGTCCCTCGGGCACCGCACCTGGCCGACGAGCGGCTAGAGCCCTTGCGGCCTCTGCTCAACCGCGAGCAGGAGGTCGACGAGCTGCCGCAGGAGCCGCTCATGCTCGATCCGCACACAGCTCGGCGGCTCGGCGCGTCGTACGAACTGCTCGTCCCGTTCCTCGAACAGGGCGCGACGGCGCTCGTCGTCCCGATCGCGACCTCGATGGAGCTGCTCGCAACCTTGACGGTCGTGTCTCTCGATCCCTCGCGGCGGCTCGGCGACGAACAGGTCGAGACGGCCATCTTCGTCGCCCGCCAGGCCGCGCTCGCGATCGACAACGCACGCCTGACTCAGGAGCGGAAGGACTTCGCGGACACGATGCAGCGCTCGCTGCTTCCTCGCGGTCTCCCGGAGGTCGCCGGGCTCGAGGTCGGCGCCGTCTACGAGTCGTCGGCCCGCGTCGAGGTCGGCGGCGACGTCTACGACTTCCTGACACTCCCCGGCGGTGAGCTCGCCGTCGTGCTCGGCGACGCGAGCGGTCACGGGATCGCGGCCACCGCGGACATGGCGCTCGCCAAGTTCGCGTTCCGCTCGCTCGTCCGGCTCTACCCCGACCCGGCTGCGCTCCTCGCGCAGGCGAACGAGGTCGCCCTCGGCGAGCTGGCCGGCGGGAACTTTGTGACGATGGTCTGCCTCACGGTCGATCCGGCCACCGGCGCGGTCTCGGCCGCGAGCGCCGGGCATCCTCCGATCCGTGTCCTGACCGCCGACGGTGCGATCGGCTTGCTGGCGCCGCGCGGGCTCGCACTCGGGATCGAAGCGCGCCAGCACTACGAGACGGCTCACGCGACCCTCGAGCCCGGCGCGGCGCTCTGCCTGTTCACGGACGGCCTCGTCGAGGCGCGCCGCGACGGCGACCTCTATGGAGAGGAGCGGCTGCACCAGGCGCTGGCGGACGGCCGCGAGCTGTCCGCGCAGGCCCTCGCCGAGCACGTCGTCGCGGATGCGCGTGCGTTCGCCGGCGACCCCGAGGACGACTTCGCCGTGGTCGTGATCCGCAGGACATAGGCGTGGCTGAGGCGGTCAGAGCAAAGGAGCAGACGGCGGAGGCCGTCCAGGGACGCGTGCTCGCGTTCTCGCTCTATGCGCTCGTCTTCTGCACCGGGGCCGCTGCGCTGGCGACCGAGATCGGAGCCTCGCGCCTCCTCGCTCCGTACTACGGGAGCTCGACGATCGTCTGGGCGAACGTCATCGGCCTCGTGCTCGCGTCGCTCTCGGTCGGCTACTGGGTCGGCGGGAAGATCGCGGACCGCAACCCGAGCCCGCGGGTGCTCGGTCGGATCGTCGTGGTCGCGGCGGTCCTGATCGCGGTCATTCCGTTCGCGGCCGGTCCGTTCCTCGACGTCTCGGTGAAGGGGCTCGACCAGGTCTCGGCCGGCGCCGCGATCGGCTCGTTCTTCGCCGTGCTCGCGCTCTTCGCGCCCGCGCTCATCCTGCTCGGCATGGTCGCGCCGTTCGCGATTCGGCTCGCGATCGAGGACGTGCGCGACGCGGGCAAGGTCGCCGGGCGGCTGTACGCGCTGTCCACGGTGGGCAGCCTCGTGGGCACCTTCCTCGCCGCGCTCGTGCTCATTCCGTCGATCGGGACCCGGCGGACACTGCTCGCGGCGGCGCTCCTCGTTGCGCTGTCCGGCGCAGCGCTCCTCGGCCGGCGCTGGCTCCTGGTCGCGGCGGGCGTCGGAGCGTTGATTGCGATCCCGGCCGGGGCCGTGCGGGCGGAACCGGGCCTCATCTACGAGCACGAGTCGCGCTACCAGTTCATCCACGTCACCCAGCGGGACGGGGTCCGGCGGCTCTACCTGAACGAGGGCCTCGCGGTGCACTCGCTGTGGCGGCCGCACACCGTCCTCACGGGCGGCGAATGGGACACGTACCTCGCGGTCCCGCCGCTCCTCGGGCGGCCGCTCCGGCGCGTCGCGATCCTCGGCAACGCGGGCGGGACGACGGCGCGGGCGATGGGCGTTTTCTACCCGCACGCGCAGGTCGACGGTGTCGAGCTCGACCCGGACGTGACTGCTGTCGGCCGCCGCTACTTCGGGCTCGGCGACAACCCCCGGCTGCACGTGATCACGGCGGACGCGCGGCCGTTCCTGCGCCGGACGAAGAATCGGTACGACCTGATCGTCGTCGACGCCTACCGGCCGCCGTACGTGCCGTTCTACCTGGCGACGCAGGAGTTCTTCCGGCTCGCCCGGTCGCGGCTCGAGCCGGGTGGGGCGATCGTCCTCAACGTCGGGTCGACGCCGGACGACCACCGGCTCGCCGAGGGCGTCTCGGGAACGCTGGCGACCGAGTTTCCGCTCGTCCTCACCTGGCAGGCGCTTCGCTTCAACCAGTTCGTGATCGGCCTCGACCGGCCCGAGCCGCGCTCGGTACTCGTACGCCGATTGAGCAACGGTCCGCGGCGGCTGCGCTCACTGACGAACATGCTCGCCCGTGACATGCGCGCCGCGCGACCGTCGTCCGACCCGTGGACGGACGACCGCGCCCCCGTCGAGTGGATCACGGACCGGATGATCCTCGAGTACGCGGCCCGCGGCGGGCGCCTCGACGAGTTCCCGCTGCCGACCGCGCCTTGAACCTTCTTCGCGGCGCGGGGCCGCTGCTCAAGGTGGGCCACCGCGGGGCTGCGGCGCTCGCGCCGGCGAACTCGCTCGCAGCCGTCGAAGCCGCACTCGAGCACGACGTCGACATGGTCGAGCTCGACGTCTTCTCCGGACCTGATGGAAAGCTGGTGCTCAGCCATTCGCGGAGAGATCTCGCCGACGAGCCCGTGACGTTCGACGAGATGCTCGCGTTCCTGACCGGGCAGGCACCGACGACGGGCGTCCTGACCGACCTCAAGTTCGCCGGCCGGGAGCGCGCGTTCGTCGAGACGCTGCGGGCACACGGCTTCGTCGAGCGTGCCCTCGCCTCCACGAGCCATGTACCCACACTCCAGAACCTCCGGCGGCTCGAGCCGCGGCTGGCACGCAGCCGCACGTATCCGCGCGGCCGCGTCTATCTCGGGCACCACCCCACGTTCATCCACGTCACCGGCCCGGTGCAGTGGGCGATGCGTCTCACCCTCCCACCGCGCATTCGGCGGCTCGTCGACGAGGTCGGGGCCTCCGCGTTGACGCTGAACCACCGCGTCGTGACGCGGGCGACCGTCGAGCGCTGTCACGGGCTCGGCGTCGGGGTCTTCGCGTGGACCGTGAACGACCGCGGGGTGGCGCGGCGCCTAGAGGAGCTCGGTGTCGACGGCATCATCACCGACGACCCGCGTATCCTCGCTGGTTAGCGGGCTACACTCCAAGGCGTGAAACGCCTCGGCTACGCCGTTTTGGCGGCCGCCTGCGCTGCGGCAGGTGCGCTCACCTCGGTCGTCCTAGCGGGCGGCGTGGGCGCCGCCGGTTTCGCAAGCACGGGGACGACGACCGGGACAACGACGACGACTCCGCTGCCGTCGCTGATCGCGCCCGGAGTCACGATCTCGGGCGTCCCCGTCGGCGGCATGACCGCCGAAGAGGCCGGGACCGTCGTGCGCGAGCGCTTCGAGTTGCCGCTGCCGCTCGTCCTCGACCGCAAACACCGGCTGGCCCCGCTGCCCGAGACGCTCGGTGCGAGCCCTCACGTCGACGAGGCGATCGCGAAGGCGCTGACCGCTCAGCCGGGCGCCGCGATCACGCTGCCCGTCCTGATCGACGGCAACGTCGTCCGCGCCTACGTGCTCCAGGTGGCGAAGCGCTTCTACCGCAAGCCCGCCGACGCGCAGGTCTTCCTGCGCCGCTTGAAGCCTGTGGTCATCCCCGACCGCCCGGGTCTCGTCGTGAACCGCCTCGCGCTGACGACCTCGATCGTCCAGCGGCTGCGTGTGACGAGCCGGGCCCGCATCCGCATCCGTCACAGCTCCCAGCCCGCTGACACGCGGCAGAGCGCGTTCCGCTCCGTGATCGTGATCCGCCGCAGCTCGAACCAGCTCTACCTGTACCAGTACGACCACCTGCGCAAGACGTTCCGCGTCGCCACCGGCCAGTCGACCTACCCGACGCCGCTCGGTCGCTTCGACATCCAAGTCAAGTGGCGGAACCCCTGGTGGTACCCGCCCAACTCGCGCTGGGCGAAGGGCCAGAAGCCGATCCCGCCCGGCCCGAACAACCCGCTCGGGACGCGATGGATGGGCCTGTCCGCACCGGGCGTCGGGATACACGGGACTCCGAACCCGGCCTCGATCGGCTACTCGCTCTCGCACGGCTGCATCCGGATGTACATCCCGGATGCCGAATGGCTGTTCAACGTCGTCGACATCGGGACGACGGTGTTCATCGTCTCCGCCTGATGTCCAGGCTGAAGGTCGCAGGCCAGATCGGGTCGTTCGCGCTCGTCGGGGCGCTGCTCGTCCTGTTGATCTGGAAGGTCGTGCAGAACGACAGGACGAACGTCGCCAGCTCATTCGAAAAGGGACACGTCACGAAGCCGGTCGACTTCGATCTCAACCGTCTGAACGGTGACGGCAAGCTGCAGTTGTCCTCGCTGAAGGGCAAGGTCGTGGTCGTCAACTTCTGGGCGTCCTGGTGCGAGCCGTGCAAGAGCGAGGCGCCGCGGTTCCAGCAGGCGTTCAAGCAGTACGGCGACCGCGTCGCGTTCGTCGGCGTCGACACGGCGGACTACTCGGCGGACGCGGGGAGGTTCCTGAACCGTTACGGCGTGACGTACCCGAACGTCCGGGACCCCGACCGAAGCGTCCTCGGCAAGTACGGCGGCCTGCCGATCCCGCGCACGTTCGTCATCTCGCCGAGCTGGCAGGTGACCGGCTACATCTTCGGCGAGGCGCGCTCCGAGGAGCTCGACAGCGCGATCCAGAAGGCGCTCGGCGCGTGAAGCGGGCAGCGCTGGCGGTCGCACTGCTCGCGCTGGTCGCGGTGCCGGTGGCGCGGGCGAGCGAGGATCATCCGACGTCGCTGGAAATCCAGAAAGAGCTCTACTGCGACGACTGTCAGACGACGCTCGACGAGGCGAGCTCGGTCTCCTACACGCCCGCCGCGATCCACTTGATCAAGGAGATGATCGGCGCGGGGTACAGGAAGAGCCAGATCAAGCAGACGATCGCGAAGAAGTACTACGGGCACCTGCGGGCGCTCCCGGCCAAGCCCGAGGGCGACCGGCCGTCGCTGGCCGACCTCGAGGGCGAGGTCATGTGCCCGGTCTGTAACACAACCCTCGACCAGTCG
This sequence comes from Actinomycetota bacterium, assembly GCA_046734155.1. Classification (GTDB taxonomy): domain Bacteria; phylum Actinomycetota; class Thermoleophilia; order Gaiellales; family Gaiellaceae; genus VAXT01. The sequence goes on from JBKPQP010000022.1 coordinate 10,893, forward strand.
AGCTCGCCGGCGGCGCGGCAGATCGAGGCGTTCATCAAGGTGCGGATTGCGGCCGGCGACTCGAAGAACGAGATCAAGGACAAGCTCGTTGCGGAGTACGGGCCTCAGATCCTCGCCGCGCCGCCGAAGAAAGGCTTCAACCTCCTGGCCTGGCTCTTGCCGATCGCCTTGCTGCTCGGTGGTGCGCTCGTGCTCGGCCTGCTCGCCTGGCGCTGGAGCCACACGCGCGAGCCCGGACCGCCGGCCGCGCAGCTCAGCCCCGCGCTCGAGCGGCGTGTCGACGAAGAGCTCGCGCGCTACGACGAGGGCTGAGCCTTAGCCGGCCAGATTCCCGCAGCATTTCTGGCGGGCGTCATCTCGATCATCACGCCCTGCGTTTTGCCGCTCGTGCCGGGCTACCTATCCGCCGTCTCCGCAATCGAAGCCGACCGGCTCGGGACGCCCGGAGCCGCGCGGCGTGTCGCCGTCGCGAGCCTGCCGTTCATCCTCGGCTTCACGGTTGTCTTCGTCATCCTCGGGAGCGCGGCCGCGGCGATCGGAGGCGTGCTCCCCTCGGACCGCCAGCTCGAGCTCGCGGGGCTGATCCTCGTCGTCATCGGCCTGACCTTCATCGGGCTTCTGCCCTGGCCCGAGCGGCTCGTCGCTCCGGGGCTCGTGACCGGCGCGCGGCGGCGGAACTCGAGCATTCTGCTCGGCGCGGCGTTCGCGATCTGCGCGGCGCCCTGCATCGGGGCAGTCCTGGCCTCGATCCTCGCGATCGCGAGCACGAGCTCGGTCGTCAAGGGCGCGTTCCTGCTCGCGGTCTATTCGGCGGGGCTCGGGCTCGCGTTCCTCCTCGCGGCGGTCGGGTTCACGCAGGCGATGGGCGCCTTCCGCTGGCTCCGCGACCACTACGTCGCGATTCGGGTCGCCGGCGGCGTGATCCTCGTCGCGCTGGGCCTCCTCCTGTTCTTCCACAAGGACTGGTGGCTGAACGTGTTCCTGAACCGGCTGCTGAACGACGTCGGGCTAGGGGACATCTAGCGGCGGCGGGTCGAGCGACCCTGCGGCTCGGGCGGCGCCCACCTGACGGAGAAAGTGGTCGACGTCGACGCCTCGATGCTCGGGCGCGAACGGCGCGAGCCGGCGCTCGGCCTTCTCGAGCTGCCGCTCGAACCCGGTGCGATTCCCACGGCCGGCCTGGTACCACGCGACGACGACGTGCACGAGCCCCTGGAAGAAGTCCTTCTCCTCGGGCTCAGACGCGCGCCAGGCATCCTCGAGCGCCTCGTGCGCGGCGAAGTACTCGCCCCGCCGCGCGAGGTCGAGCCCGTTCGTCAGATCAGTCGAGACCGACCTTGACCTCTCCGTTCTCGACCTTCACCTCGTACGTCTCGGCCTGGATCGCGTGGTCGAAGTCGTTCTTGCCCGTCTTCGGGTCGTACTTCCAGCCGTGCCACGGGCACGTGAGGTAGTGGTTCGCGTCGAGCACGCCGTGGCCGAGTGGGCCTTTCAGGTGCAGGCAGTGCCCCTGCAGCGCGTAGAGCTCGCCGTCGAGGTTGACGAGCGCAATGTCGACCTCGCCGGCCTTTACGGCCTGCACGGTTCCAGGCTCGATGTCGGCGACCTGCGCGACCGTCACGAACTCCATGCTGGTTCCGACGGTAACAGAGTGCTACCCTCGGGCCGCCGTGGCGACGATCCTGTTGGCCGGGGTGGATCTCTTCATCCGGGGCAAGCTCGAGGCCTCGCTCAGCGGGCATCACGTCGTGACGAGCGACAGCGCCGATCCGCCAGACCTCGTGATCGCGGACGTCGCCCGCCTCGACCCCTACGACGTCGCCGACGAGTATCCGGACGTGCCACTGCTCGGATTCACGAACCACAAGGACACCGCCGGGCTTCGCCGTGCGAACGAGGCGGGCTTCGATCAGGTGGTCGCGAAATCTGCTCTCGACGCGCAGGCGCGAGAACTGATCGACCGGCTTATCGCGCCGATAGACTGACCCGCCTCGATGACCTACATCATCGCCGAGCCCTGCATCGACATCAAAGACCTGTCCTGCGTGGACGTGTGTCCGGTCGACTGCATCCACGAGTTCGAGCGGATCCTGATCATCGACCCCGAGGAATGCATCGACTGCGGTGCGTGCGAGCCGGAGTGCCCCGTCGAAGCGATCTTCCCCGAGGACGCGCTGCCCGAGAAGTGGGAGCCGTTCGTGAAGATCAACTACGCGTACGGCGACGGCGCGGACGTCGTGAACAAGCTCACGAACGACTACGCGACCGAGCACAACGTCCAGAACCCACCTCTGGAATAGAAACCGCGCGTTCGGGCACGACTTCTGGGCAAGCGAAAATCGAGGGGGTCTGTAGTGCCTCAGCAAGCATGGAGCAACAAGCGCGAACGGCAGTACAAGCACATCAAGGACAGCGCGAAGAAGCGCGGCACCTCGACGAAGCGTGCCAAGGAGATCGCCGCGCGAACCGTCAACAAGGAGCGCGC
>JBKPQP010000023.1:0-3473 GCA_046734155.1 Actinomycetota bacterium
CGGCTTTGCAAGCCGGAGGTCACCGGTTCGATCCCGGTACGCTCCACACGAAAGGCCCGCTCACGCGGGCCTTTCGTTTTCAGTGACGCCAACGGCTCAGGCCGTGGTCAGCATTTTGGTCAGCATTGCAACTGACCGACGTTGCGCTCGTCGGCGTCGCGCCAGTCGTCGGCGTAGATGCGGCGCGTCGTTTCGATGTTCGCGTGCCCCATCACTGCCGTCACTGCCGCACGAGCAGCGACGATCAACAACGTGTTCCCGCCCGAGATGGGCGCGGATCACGTGCCGACGCTACCAGCGGGGGCCGGCTCTGGCGCTCTACGGGGGCGCGCCAGGCTGGGAAGCGGAGCCGGTTCCGGGGGAGGGTCGAATCGTCTTCGTGTGGGCCGCCTGCGGGTAGGAGTGTCGTCGGGAACGCTGGCGCAGCCGAGTGTCGTCTAGTTGCCTACGGTCGGGTCGGGCATGAACTCCCGGACCTCTTGAGCACAGCGACAGGCGACGGCGGTCTTGGCAGCCCACTTCAGCGCCTCCTCGCGTGAGGTCACGTCGACGACACAGAATCCGCCGATGGCCTCCGGGTACGGGCCGTCAGTGACCGTTGCGTCGGTGGCCACGATGCTCGCCCTCTGGCTTTCCAGCCCGCCGCCGAAAACCCACACGCCAGCGTTGATGGCCTCCTGGACCACCGCGTGCGCGGCGTTGGCCACGGCGGGCATGTCCTCGTCGGGGATGTGGTCCATCGCGTGGGCATCGAACGAGATCAGGTACCGCGGCATCGCATGACTCCTCTCTCGGCGACCTCCTCGGGCCGCACATAGATGTTGCTCTCGACGTAGACCGCTCGGCGACCCGTAACTCACCGGCCTCTGCGAGCGCACGGGTGCTCGTCATCCGGGTTCTCATGCTCCGTGCCGCTAGTCGCGTGCTACAGCGAATAGCCGTCGGGGCTCCTCGATGCCTTTGAGGTCATGCGTTCCTCGGTCTTGGAAGCGGAGCGCGGAGCCGGCGACGATGTCCTTGACCGTCTCGGACACGAGTGTCTCACCGCCGTCAGCGCTGGCCATCACGCGTGCGGCGAGATGTACAGCGATGCCACGCAATGCCCCGGCACGCTCGACAACCTCGCCCATGTGGACACCCGCGCGCGCCCGGACGCCGAGCTCTTCGGCCGCCGCTTGAATGCGTTGTGCCGCCCGAACCGCGTTGACCGGCCCTTCGAACGCAGCCATGAGCCCGTCACCCGTCCGGTCCACCAGGCGTCCGCCGTGCGTGTTCACGGCTCGGTCGGCGGCATCTCCATAGGCCGCGAGCAGGTCGGTCCAGCGTTCGTCTCCGAGCGTGTGCGCCAGCTTCGTTGACCCCTCGAGGTCGCAAAGGAGGATTGCCCGCACCACGCCCGGTTCGCGCACCGCAGGCCGGATACCAGTGACGAAATGTTCGATCTCCCTGCACAATGCTTCCGCGTCTCCCAGCCAGGGCAGATGCTCATCACCTTCCAATGCGATGAAGCGAGCTCCAGGAATCCGTTCCGCGAGATAGCGTCCGGTGGGCTCGGGACCAACGGGATCGTCGCGGCGGCTGAGGACCAGCGTCGGCACCCGAATCGAAGGCAAGAGCTCGCGGGTGTCGATCAACGCGTTCGACTTGACAAGGGCGACTGCGGCTGCGGGGCTCGCAGCCGATTGCATGTAGAGGGCGCGTCGCCGGGCGAATACTGGGTCTGCATCGGGGTGCGTGAGCAGGACGTGATCGACGGTTCCCCAACCCGACTCGAGCTCCGCGTACCACTCCTCGTTGTCCTCTTCGGGGTCGCCAAAGGGGTAATCGTCTCGTCGCTGGAACGTGGCCTGTGTTCCGTAGAGGACGAGGCTCCTGACGCGCTCGGGATGCGCAACGGTGAGCAAGATTCCGAGCGGCCCGCCCTCGCTCCATCCCAGCACGTGCGCCGACGTCAACCCTGCCGCATCCATCACCGCCCGCGCGTCCGCCATCCGCTCATCCGGCGTCGGAACACCCGGCGGCCGATCGGACATCCCGGTGCCCCGCTTGTCGAAACGAATCACTCGAGCGAACGTCGCCAGCCGCTCGCACCAACGAACCCAAGTCGGCTCTTCCCAGTCAAGTGCGAGGTGCGAAAACCAGCCCGGAATCATCAAAAGATCGGCGGGGCCATCACCCACGACCTGGTAGGCGATGTTCAGCTCTCCGCTGCGGGCGTACCGGACCGGCGGCGGCACGAGGACAGACTAGGACGCAATCGAACAAACCGAAAGCGCGCCGCGCTCAAAGTCATTCCGGCCCACTGGCCCATGAAGCGCTGCTGAAGCCTGGCTTGCGTGTTACCTGCTCGCGCAGAGCGAGTAGTCGGCCTATCGCCTGGCGTTCGAGCCTGAGATAGTTGGCGTGCGGGGTTCGTCGAGTGGCGAGCGAAAGGAGCGCGAGCATGGCCTACGGCGTCGTGCACCGGTTTCCGGGAGGGACGAAGGAGCAATACGAGGCGTCGGTCGCTGCTGTGCATCCGAGCGGACGGGAGCCTGCCTGAGGGCCAGGTCTTCCACGTGGCCGGACCGTCGGCAGATGGCTGGACGATCGTCGCAGTTCACGATTCCCAAGAGAGCTGGGAACGCTTCCGGAACGAGATACTGATGCCGCGGATGTCTCAAGGCATCGAAGGTGGCTTTACGGTGCCGCCTGAGGAGGCGACTTTCTCGGTTCACAATCAGCAGACCGGCTGAGGGAGACGTGCGGGCGGCAGGCGCCTCAGCTTGCCGCCCTTGTCCTTCCGGGCCGGAAAGCGTTCTGGCGTAAGAACGCTCGCCCAGCCAAACGAACTGTCAATGAGGCGCCCCTTGGTCGGCGCGGCCAATGATCGCAAGTCCGGACGTCGGTACACGCCGGGCCCTGCCCCGACAGGCGCTGCCCCCCGGGCGTGCGCCACTCGAAGCTCGCCACATCCGGGAACGACCTTCCCGGTCTAGGCGGCCTCGGGTTGCCCGGCTTTGCGAGGGAGGAGCAGGGCGGCGCCGAGGCCGACCAGCCCAAACACGATGAGGGTGACCAAGGCGACCGCGTAGGAGCGCGTCCCGAGGGCGACGACGGACACGAGGATCGTCCCGGCAATCGCGGTACCGAACGACGAGCCGAGATTGGAGACGGCGCGCGAGAGCCCCGAGATCTCGCCTTGCATCGATTCCGGGAAGCTCGATTGCACGACGTTTACCGATGGGGTCAGCATTGCGCCGAGTCCGAAACCGACGAGGAAGAGCCCCGGCACGAACGCGACGACTCTCGAGGAGTCGTGGACGAACGCGAGCAGGAGCACGATCCCGGCCATGGTGACGGCGAAGCCGGCGATGATCAGTGTCCGCTGCATGCGCCTCTTCGCGAACCGCTCCGCGCCAAAGGATGAGAGGAGGATGCCGACGGTTGCAGCAGTGAAGACGACACCGGTTCCGATCGCGCTGTAGCCGCGA
>JBKPQP010000024.1:0-5813 GCA_046734155.1 Actinomycetota bacterium
CGTCTCGTAGTAGGTGAAGCGCTCGTTGCCGAGCGTGAGGTTGTTCATCGTGCCCTGGCCCTGTGCAGGAACGGGAACCGCCTCGCCGAGCGCGGCGAAGAGCGTGTCGACGATCCGTCCCGAGGTCTCCACGTTCCCGGCTGCGACCGCCGCAGGGGCACGGGCGTTGACGAGCGAGCCCTCCGGCGCGGCGACGGACACGGGTGCGAACGCGCCGCCGGAGGAGGGCAGGTCTGGCGCGGTCAGGCAGCGGACGACGAAGTAACAGGCGGAGCGCGTGACCGCGAGCGGACAGTTGAGATTGCCAGCGTGCTGCGGAGCGGTGCCGGCGAAGTCGAAGGCGATCTCGTCGCCGGCGATCGTGGCGGCGGCTCGGATCGGGAGGTCGCCCTCAAGGGCCTCGAGGACGTCCTCCGCCGCGAAGCGGCCGTCCGGGAGACGCGCGATCGCCGCTCGGACGACACGCTCCGAGTAGTCGAAGAGCTCGTCCATCGCCTCGACGACCGACTCGCGTCCGCGACGCTCGCACAGCTCGGCGACGCGGCGCGCGGCGAGCGCGTGGGCCGCAAGCTGGGCCCGGAAGTCCCCGCGGCGCTCCTCGGGGTTGCGCATCCTTGCCACGAGGTCTGCGAGGAGCTCATCGTCGAGCCGAGTAGGCGGAATCACGACCCCTTCGTCGGCCAGCGTCCGTGACCCCGCCGGCATGCTCCCCGGCTCGGTGCCGCCGACATCGGCGTGGTGGGCGCGGCTGACCGCGTAACCGACCTCGGTCCGCGAGACGAGTGTGACGTCAGGGAGGTGCGTTCCGCCTGAGAACGGGTCGTTGAGGACGAACACGTCGTCCAGGCCCGGGTCGCGGAGCATGACCGCGGCGACGGCGTCCGGCATCGCGCCGAGGTGCACTGGGATGTGCTCGGCCTGAACGATCATCCGGCCCCGCCCGTCGAAGAGCGCTGTCGAGCAGTCGCGGCGCTCCTTGATGTTCGCCGAGAACGCCGACCGGATGAGCACGGCACCCATCTCCTCCGCGATCGAGCGCAGCGCGCTGCCGAGAACTTGGAGCTCGATATTCACGATCGTGTGAGTCTCCAGCCGCCACCCTTCCCATCCCTAACCCCCACCCACCCGGGGGGCAGCCAGCAGGTGGCGGTGTCCAGTTCGAGCATGTCTGGCCCGGTTGCTCGTCTCGGCGGGACGGCCTCGCGGTCGATCGTTGGCCCGGCGCGGAGTTCGGCCGTCCGGACGGCGACGAGCTCGATCAACCGGGACGGGTCGGAGTAGCCGTAGCGCTTCTCGTGGGCACGGTGGAACGCGCCGGCGAGATCGGCCTCGAGCGGCACGCTCAGCTCGAACGACTGCCCGGCGTAGCGGAGGTCGGCCTCGCCTTCCGTCGGCAGCTCGCCGGCCTCGTCGAGTGGGACGAGGTACGTGCGGACGGAGTCCCGACGCTCGTCGCTCGCCGCGAGCCCGAGCGCCGACAGCACACCGGCGCTTTCCGGGACGAGCACCGACTGCAGCTCCAGCTCGTCGGCAAGCTCGCACGCGTGGAGGGGCCCAGCCCCGCCGAACGCCACGAGCATGAGCCCTCGCGGATCATGCCCCCGCTCGACCGATACGAGTCGAATGGCCCGGACCATCTCAGCGTTCACCGCCTTGACGATGGCCTCTGGATCCAGGTCTCCGAGCGCCCGCTCGGCGGCCGCGCGATCGAGTCGGAGCCCACCAGCGAGCGTCTCCGGCAACCTGCCCAGGACGAGGTTCGCGTCGGTGACCGTCGGTCGCGTTCCGCCGCGCCCGTAGCACGCCGGCCCGGGGTCTGCGCCTGCGCTCTCCGGGCCTACGCGCAGAGCGCCGCCCTCGTCCAGCCACGCGATCGAGCCTCCACCGGCGCCGACGGTCTGGATGTCCACGCTCGGGAGCCGCACCGGGTAACCGGCGACGCTCCGTTCGACGCCTCGCTCGACTTCGCCGCCTGTGATCAGCGCGACGTCCGTCGACGTTCCACCCATGTCGAGGGAGACGGCGTCCTCGGCACCTGCCGTCCGCGCAGCGAGCGCCGCGCCGACCGCGCCCGCCGCAGGGCCGGAGAGCAAGGCGAACGCGGGGTGAGCAGCGGCCTCGGCGACGGTCGCCACGCCTCCGGACGAGCGCATCACCAGTGGCTCGGGCAGCCCCTCCTCCGCGCAGCGAGCCGAGAGCGCCTCGAGATAGCCGGCGAGCGAAGGACCGAGATAGGCGTCGATCGCAGTCGTCGACGCGCGCTCGTACTCGCGGAACTCCGGCGCGATCTCGTGCGAGGCGACGACGCGGGCGTTGGGCAGCTTCTTCCGCAGCTCGTCGGCGACCGCCGCCTCGTGCGTTGCGTCGCGGAACGAGAACAGCAGGCAGACCGCGACCGCTTCCGCATCGATCTCGGGCAGCGACTCGAGATCCAGCCGCCGCAGCACACCCTCGGGTCCGACGCGCTCGTCGACGCCGAAGCACCGCTCGAGCTGAACGAGCGGCTCGGGATGGTCCTCGCAGAGCCGGAACAGGTGCGCGCGAGCCTGTCTGCGCAGGTGGAGCAGGTGCTCGAACCCGGCGGTCGCGACGAACGCGGTCCTGGCTCCCTTGCGCTCGAGGAGCGCGTTCGTCGCAACCGTCGTACCGTGCGTGAAGCGATCGAGGTCGCGCGCGCCCACGGCTCGAGCGGCCGTGAGGACCGATTCCTCCTGACGGTCCGTGGTCGGCACCTTCGCCGTCGAGATGCGCCCGTCATCGAGGAGGACGGCATCCGTGAACGTGCCGCCGACGTCGACGCCGAGAATGCTCACGCGTGAACGCTGACAGTTAGGAGCGGACCGTGACGATGAGGTAGCCGCTCGAGCTCGGACTCGCTGTGACGTTGCCACGGAAGAACGACCGCATCCGCCACCGGCCGATCGCGGGCGGCCTCCAAGACAGCCGCGCTACTCCGTCGCCGCCGGTAGCGAGATTCACTCGTCGCGAGAAGACCCAGCCGTCGAGCGGGAGGAAACGTTCGACGTAGATGCTCACCTGGCCGGCGGCGGCCGGCGTCACGTGCACCTCGACGCTCGCCGTCTGCCCGGGGGCGAGCACCGGTGTCCGGCTGCCACCGACGAGCGTCTGCGTCTGAGTGATGGCTCGAATCAAGAGCGAGATGTGGTACGAGCCTCTGCTTCCTGTCAGGGCGCGCACCACGCCGAAGTACTGTCCCGGCTTGAGGCCGCGCCGGATGTACGCGCGTCCGGATCCGCCGCATTCGCAATCGATTCGATTGCCGGTCTCCGAGAGCAGGAGAAGTTCGAAACGCCCGGGTGTGCGCATGCGCAGCGTCACGTCGCTGGAGAGGGCGACGTCGAAGTGGAAGAAGTTCACGACGTTGTCGCGCGAAGCGTTCAGCACCCCGCTCCGCGTCTGCTGGTTCGCCAACGGTAGGCCGGGCCCGATGTCGTCCGGCCCCGCAGGAGCGGCTTGGAGGTGGTACCCCTGCTTCCCGGACCGGGTCCCGCGCGTCTGCACGAAGATGCTGTAGCGGCCGCCCCCCTTGGGGCCCGGTGTGTACGTCATGTAGCCGCCACACTCTCGTCGCGCCACTGCCCCGCCGTCCTCGAAGCTCGAGGTTCCGGGAGGAAAGAGCGTGTACGCCACGCATCGACCATGATCCGGAGCGACGTTGATCTTGTAGGTCGTGCCCGCCTCCATCCTCGTCGACCATGCCTTGTCCGGATGCTCGATGGGATCGAGAAATGCGTGCACGCCTCGCCGCGGCAGATGCGTGCCCGGCGGCTTCGACGTCGGCCCCGGCGTCGAGGCCTTCAGCGTGAACGTGCCGTCGACGGAATTGCGAAGCCGACCGAAGAGGATGAAGTAGTTGGATCCCTCCTTCGCAGGAAAGACGAGCTGGGCACGGCCGCGGCGGTCGGTCGCTGCGCAGGTGACGTGGAGCAGCTGCGACCGTCGAGCTTCGTAGACCGCGAGAATGCCGTCGAGGTCGCCGCCCGCTTGGAGCCGAAGCACGACCCTTCCGGCCGGGGCATCCGGAATCCGGTACCAGACCGTCGATTGCGCCCGGCCGCAGTACGTATCCGGATCGCTCTGTTCCGTCGTTGCTCCGACTGTTGTACCCCCGACCGTGGCGGGCGGATTGATGACGATCGCATTCGCCCGGTTGTCGTTTGGTGGCGGGACGGGGGGGTCGGCGGCCGCGGACGGGCTGAGAACGATGACCGTCGCTGCGACCACCAGAGCTGCTCGCAACATGCGCGTGACCGTATAACTCTCGTGTCCGGCGTTCAAGGCTCGATCGGCACAGCCTGAGCGCAGGGGAATGCGTGAATCGACCGCGCGTTTCGACAAACGATGGCTGCGAGACGTTCGGTCGAGCTCGCACTTCGCGGCGCAGGGGGCGAGCCGGTCGACCTGCGCCGGACGATCGCGTCGCACGGTGTCGCTGACCTCCCGCCGAACCGGATCGATGAAGACGCTCGCACGCTGGAGGTGACCCTGCTCTTCGACAGAGCGGGCGCGACGACGATTCGCATCTCGCCTGGCCGCAAGGGTCACGTCAAGGTCGAGGCACTCGCCGGCAGTGCCACCGCCGCGCAGATCCGCGCCGCGGCCCGCCACGTGCTTCGCCTCGACGAGGACCTGAGCCCGTTCTACGCCGCGGCTGCCTCTGACCCCGACCTTTCGTGGGCCGTCGGCGGCGCCGGCCGCATGATCCGCAGTCCGACCGTCTTCGAGGAGGTCGTGAAGACGATCTGCACGACCAACTGCACCTGGTCGGCGACGGTCCGGATGGTCTCGGCGCTCGTGGAGCACCTCGGCGATTCCGCCCAGGGTCCGACGAACGGTCCTCTCGGCCACGCGTTCCCCGCCCCGGAGGCCATGGCCCGCAAGAACAGTGCGTTTTACACTGGAACTGTCAGGGCTGGCTATCGGGGCGAGTACCTCAGGAGCCTGGCCCGATCGGTCGCGTCTGGGAAGCTCGATCTCGAAGCGCTCGGCCGGGCGAACGCGGACGAGTTGCCGGACGAGGAGCTCGCGGCCCGGCTGCTCGCGCTCCCCGGAGTCGGCCCCTACGCGGCGGCGCACATCATGCTGCTGCTCGGCCGCTACTCCAGGCTGATCCTCGACTCGTGGACGCGGCCGAAGTATCTCCGCATCTCGGGTGCGAAGCAGGCGAAGGACAGCACGATCGAGCGTCGCTTCCGGAGCTACGGCCCGTATGCGGGCCTCGCGTTCTGGCTCTACCTGACCCGGGACTGGGTTGAGGAGTAGTTACCGAGAAGGGGTCAGGCGGATCGCGCCGGTCGCCCCGGCCTCGGTCAGCTTCGGCATCGCGTTCGGGATCCTCGCCGTGACGGCGGGCCTGGGCTCGGTCGCGCCGATCGTCATGTCGGCGACCGCATTCGCCGGCTCGGCGCAGTTCGCGGCGTCCTCGGTCCTCGACGACGGCGGCAGCGTCGCGGCGGCGGTGATCGCTGCAGTGCTGCTCAACGCGCGCTACCTCGCAGTCAGTGTTTCGATAGCCGATGCGTTCGAAGGATCGCGACTGAGGCGCCTCTTCGAGTCGCAGCTGATCGTGGACGAGTCCTGGGCGGTAGCGCAGCGCGGAGGAGGCCGGATCGACCGCCGGATCCTCGTCGCAGCCGGTCTCGTGCTCTATCCGTGCTGGGTCGCCGCGACTGCGCTCGGTGCCTTCGGCGGCGGCTTCCTCGGCAACCCCGAACGGTTCGGCCTCGACGCCGCGTTCCCCGCACTCTTCCTGGCGCTGCTCGTCTCGGTCGTCAAGACCCGGCGCGAGATCG
>JBKPQP010000025.1:0-9599 GCA_046734155.1 Actinomycetota bacterium
GTCGGTCGTGACCTTCTCGAGCGAGCCCATCGGCGTCAGGTGCTGCACCTTCTGGAAACGGCCGCTGACGGGAGCGCCGACCCGCTGCGTCGGCGAATCGGGGGCGATCAGCTCGGGATGTTCCTCCTCGAGCGCCTCGAGTTCGTCGAAGAGCTTGTCGTATTCGGCGTCAGAGATCTCGGGGTCGTCGAGGACGTGGTAGCGGTAGAGGTGGTGGTCGAGCTGCTCGCGGAGCTCCTCGACACGCTTGTCGACGGTCTTGGTCGCCATCGATCGTGATGCTAGCGTCGCCCCGTGATCCGACTCGCGGTCCTGCTTGCGCTGCTTCTGCCCGCCTCGGCGTCGGCGAAGTTCGTGTTCTTCCAGACGCCGTCGAACAACATCGGCTGCCTCTACCAGAGCTCGCCGGCGGCCCTCCGCTGCGACATCCGCAGCGGCCTGAAGCCGCCGCCGTCCAAGCCGAAGGGCTGCACCGTCGACTGGACTGGCGGCTACCAGGTCGGCGCGACCGGGCGGGCCCAGAAGGTCTGTGCGGGCGACACGGTGCTCTCGCCAACCGCGCGGGTCGTCCGTTACGGAACGGCCTGGCGGAGCGGTCCTTTTACCTGCAAATCGAGCACTTCAGGGCTCCGATGCAAGAACCGGAGCGGCCACGGCTTCTTCCTCAGCCGCCAGCACTCGTACCGCTTCTAGTACTCGACGCGCTCGAGGTAGAGACCATGCGACGGCGCGGTTGTGCCAGCCGCGTCTCGCGGCGCGCCTTCCAGAAGGCCGGCTAACTCCTCCGGATGCTTCTCGAGCATCGTCCCGACCAACGTTCGCACCATGTGGCGCAGGAAGGAGTCGGCGGTGATCTCGAGCTCGAGGGCCTCGCCGCGGTCGAACCATGCCGCCGTGTGGATCTCGCGCCTGAAGACCTCGTGCCGGGTCTCCGTCGGAGTGAACGCGCGGAAGTCGTGTTCCCCGATCACGAGATCCGCGCAGTCCGCGAGCGCCTGGTAGTCCAGCCGGTGCGGGTACCAGTAGCTGCGTGTCTGCTCGAACGGTGAAGGAGTCGGTCGCCTCCAGATTCGGTAGCGATAGCTGCGCGCACGCGCCGAATGCCGCGCATGGAACTCTGGGTCCGCCTCTTCGGCCGCGACCACCGACACGTCGTCCGGAAGCGCCGTGTTCAAGGCTTTGGCGGCGCGCTCCACCGGCGGCCCCCCGTCCACGTCCAAGCTCGCAACTTGCCCGAGCGCGTGCACGCCCGTGTCCGTGCGGCCCGCTACAGCAAGCTTCTCCCACGACTCGTACACCCAGCCGAGAGCATCCCGCACGACCCCTTCAACCGTGCGCAGGTTCGGCTGCGCCGCCCAGCCGCGGAACCGCGTCCCGTCGTACTCGAGCATCAGCTTGAGGCGCATGCGGCGTATCATCGCGCCACGTCAGCTGAGCGCGGATTGGAAGCTTCTCCCAGCTTCGGCCGTCTAGGAGTTACGACACAAGTGCTCTAGGGTTCTGTGCTCCAACGGGAGGGACGTATGCGGCGACGGGTTTTGCTCTCGGCACTGGCGATTGGAAGCGCACTCGTTCTGGTAGCGGCTCAACAGGCGGCAACGGACTCGACGCAGAGCGTGCGAAACGGCGGAATCTTCCGCATCGCGTTTCACTCATCGTCCGGGCTCGATTACGTCGACCCAGCCCTGGCCTCGTTCGCACCCGGCTGGGCCATTCTCGACACGACCTGCGCCCATCTGCTGACGTACCCGGACAAGCCGGCCCCCGAGGCATACAAGTACGTGCACGAGGTGGCCAAGTCCGTGACGATCTCGAACGACGGCAAGACGTACACGTTCCAGCTCCGTAGCGGCTTTCGGTTCAGTGACGGGACGTACGTCCACGCAGATGCGTTCGAGCGTGCCATCAATCGGACGCTCCTGGTCGAGTCGCCTGGAGCGCAGCACACGCGCGACATCGTCGGAGCCCAGGACGTGCTCGACGGGAAAAGTCCGAAGGCCAGAGGCGTGACTGCACGAGGGAACACACTGGTGATTCGGTTCACGCGACCCGTGCCCGACTTCCTACACCGCACGACCACAACGTTTTTCTGCGCCGTGCCGCCGAACCTCCCGGCCGACCCGGAGGGCGTTCGCGCTTTCCCCGCCGCCGGCCCCTATTACGTGGTGGACTACCGTCCTGGCGAGCGGGTCATCCTCCGCCGCAACAGGTACTACAAGGGCACGCGGCCGCACCACGTCGACGGGTTCGACGTCGACCTCAGCGCACTTTCGCCGCAGGACCCCCTCCGCCTCGTCGATCGGGGCGCCGCCGACTGGGCCTATGTGACCTCGGGGATCTACTTCGACAAGAGCCTCGGGCTCGTCGCGAAGTACGGCATCAACCGCTCGCGGTTCTTCGTGAAGCCCGGCTTCACCCTGCGGATGCTTGCGTTCAATTCTGCCCGGGACGTGTTCCGAAACAACGCAAGCCTCCGGAAGGCGGTGAACTACGCGCTCAATCGGCAGGCGATCGTCGACGGGACGAGCGGCCGACTCGCTTCAGTCCCCAGCGACCAATACCTCCCCTCGACGATGCCCGGCTTCAGGGACGCGAACATCTACCCGCTCGATCACCCGAACCTCAAGAGAGCGAAACAACTCGCCAAAGGCAACCTGCCTAGTCGCAAAGTCGTGATGTACACGGCCAACTCGCCGCTGCCGGTGACGCTGGCGCAACTCGTGAAACAACAGCTCGCGAAGATCGGGCTCGACGTGGAGGTAGTCGCGATCCCCCTTCATACCGCGTCGTACGCTTGGTACAGAAAGCTGGCGCGTCCCGGCGAGCCCTGGGACATTGCACTCGGCCTCTGGCAACCCGCCTACGTCGACCCCTACGCGTACCTCAACCAGCTCTGGGACGGTCGGTACATCGGCGGCACGAACTTCACCAGCTTCAACTCGACCTCGTACAACCAACAGATGCGGCGAACCGCGCGTGTGCCCGGGAAGAGCCGACGGAACCAAGCATACGGGGCGCTCGACGTGCGACTCGCGCGAGACGCCGCGCCCGCGGCCGCGATCGATTTCCTCAGGGAGCCGACGCTCGTCTCGAGCCGCGTCGGCTGCATCGTCCTCCGACCTGTGCTCGACCTGACCGCGGTCTGCCTCAAATAGAGGCGCCTACGGCGCCTGCACGGTCACCCACAGGAAGCCGTATGCAAAGACGATTCCGTAGGGCTTGTTCCCGAGCTCGATCTTCCGCTTGACGTCGTGGGTCCCAGGATCGATCTCGGAGACAGTTCCGTCGCCGCTGTTCACGACCCAGACGGCATGGTCGCCGACCGCGACCGTCGTCGGACTTTCGCCAACCGGCACGTGATCGACCTCGCCGGAGGAGTCGGGATCGATCCACGAGACGGAGTTGCTCGCGTTGTTGGCGACCCAGATCGCGCCCTCTCCGTAGGCCAGCCCGGTCGGCCTCCCGCCAACGCTGTAGGGCTCGTCCAATGGACCTTCCGCGAAGGCCTTCGGGCTGTAACGCGCTACTCGGGCCTCGCCCGCGTTGGAAACCCAGACGGACCCGTCGGCCACGACGATTCCGGCCGGATTCAAGCCTGCGCGCCCCTTCTCCGCTACCGATCCGGAAGCCGGTTTGATCCGCGCCAGCGTCCCGTCGTTGAAGACGGCCCAGACCGAGCCGGGATCCACAGCAACGTTTCCGTTCGCAGAGCCGAACGCGGCGGGATCGGCGACCTTCACCGGGTCGGACGCCTTGTTGAACTGGGGGTCGATCCGCGAGAGCTGCCCGGTTATGCCGTGCGCCACCCACAAGACGCCGAACCCGAACGCGAGTCCGGTCGGAGTCAGGTTGTGGACATCAATGGTACGAACAATGCTCCTCCGCGTGGAATCGATCCTCGTCACCGTGCGGTCGGCGCCGAGGTTGCCGACCCAAATCGACCCGGCTCCGTGCGTGACGGGCCCAGGCCGCGTCCCTACATTTGGAATGTCTTTCACCACACGATTCGTCTCCGGGTCGATCACCGCCACCGAGTTGGGTACCACGGGCACCGACCCCGACCCGCCGTTGAGGAACGCCGCGGCGATGACCGCTAAGACGAGGGCGCCGAGTACGAGCGCAGCTGCGCCAAGTACAGCCCGACGGCGCCAAAAAGGGAGGGGCGATTCCGGAGCCGGACGAGGCGGAGCGAACTCGGCAGGCAGCCCGTCGGCGTTCGCCTGGTAGAGCCGCACCGGGCGGTCGAGGTCCTTCACTCGTTGCTCGCCGAGATCCTGCAGGTGGATGTGCAGGTCCTCCTCTTCGTCCTCGACCAGGGTCTGCGTCGCCTGGGAGACGAGGATCTGTCCGCCCTGCCCCGTGGCGCCGATGCGCGCCGCCCGGTGAACCGCCAAGCCCGTGTAGCGGCCGCCCGATACAACGGCCTGGCCCGTGTGCAGGCCCATCCGCACCTTGATCCGCACGCCGTCGGGCCATGGGTGGTTCAGAAGCGCGAGTTGACCCTCGACTGCCGCGAGGAGGGCGTCGCGCGCGCTCGAGAACGCGATGAAGAAGGAGTCGCCCTGCGTGTCGACCTCGTAGCCCCGGTGGGCCTCGAACGCCTCCCGCAGCAGCCGCTGGTGCTCGTCCAGCACCTCGCCGTAGCTCTCACGGAGCTGCTTGACGAGCCGAGTCGACCCTTCGATGTCGGTGAAGAGGAAGGTGACTGCCCCGCGCGGCATTTCAGCCATGCGCGAAAGCGTGACACTCTGCCCGTGCCAGAAGCAAGCATCGGAGCCGCGCCCGGCACTTATCATCACGGCCGTGACCGAGGACGAGTGGCGCGTGGAGATCGACCTCGACGACGAGGCCCACGGCTTCGGCCTCGGCGAGCGCTTTCGCGCGCATGATCTCGACGACGAAGCGCGCAAGCGGCTCGGCCACCGGGTCGTCGTCACCCGGGACGGCCCGCACGTGTTCCTCTACGCAGCCGACGAGGCCGGAGCGCACCAGGCCGAGCTGGTCGCGCGCGAGCTCGTCGCCGCCGACGACCTGAGCGCCAACATCAGCGTCACCCGCTGGCACCCGCTCGAGGAGGAGTGGCTGGACGCCTCGATCCCACTCCCCCGCACCGACGAGGAGGAACAAGACGAGCTCGACAAGCGTGAGGAGATCGAGCGCCGCGAAGGCACCTACGACTGGCTCGTCAAGATCGACACGCCCTCACGGAGCGAGGCCGAGAAGCTCGAGGAACAACTACAAGGCGAAGGCCTGAGCGTGCGCCGCCGCTGGCGCTATGTGACCGTGGACATCGCCACGGAAGAGCACGCGAACGAGCTCGCAGCGCGCCTGCGCGACAGGGCTCCGGCCGGGGCCGAGGTCTCGGTCGAAGCGAACCCGGACGACATCCCGACGCCCGTCTTCGTCCTGCTCGAGTCGAAGCTCTAGCCGGTAACGCCTGGAACCGCGGCCGGCTCTTCCTCGAGCTCCTCGGCCTCCGGCTGGCGCACACGCTTCGGCTTGGGCGCCGGCGGAACGAAGTCGACGAGCTCGAGGTACGCCATCTCGGCCGAGTCGCCGAAGCGCGGGCCGAGCTTCACGATCCGCGTGTAGCCGCCCGGCCGGTCGACGAACCGCGGGGCCACGTCCGAGAAGAGCATCGTCACAACGTCGTTCGAGCGCAGGAACGCGAGCGCCTGCCGCCGCGCGGCTAGGTCGCCGCGCCGGCCGAGGGTGATCATCTCCTCGGTGATCGGCCGCACCGCCTTCGCCTTCGCGACTGTCGTCTTGATCCGGCCGTGTTCGATCACAGCTCCCGCGAGGTTCGAGTAGAGCGCTTTGCGGTGCGCCGCGTCGCGGCCGAGCTTCTTCCCTTTGCGGTGGTGCCTCATTCGTCTCCGCGGAGTGTCAGCCCGTGCGTGGCCAGGGTCTCCTTGACCTCTTCGATCGACTTCTTGCCGAAGTTCGGGATCGCAGCCAGCTCGTTCTCGCTCTTGACGACGAGGTCGCCGATCGTCTCGATTCCGACGCGCTTGAGGCAGTTGTACGAGCGGACTCCGAGCTCGAGCTCCTCGATCGGGAAGTTCTCCATCCCGTGTGCGAGGGGCGCCTCGGTCGCGACGGCCTCGGCCTGCGAGGCCTCTCCGTAGCGCTCGATCCGCTCGATGTCCGTGAAGATCGAGAGCTGGCTGATCAGGATGTCGGCCGCCTGCGCGATCGCCTCCTTCGGGTCGATCGACCCGTCGGTCGTGACGTCGAGGTTGAGCCTGTCGTAGTCCGTGCGCTGACCGACGCGGGCCGCCTCGACGTCGTACGAGACGCGCCGCACCGGCGAGAAGATCGAGTCGATCGGGATCACGCCGATCGTGTGCTCGGGGCCGCGGTTGAGCTCGGCCGGGACGTAGCCGCGCCCGCGGCCGATCGTCATGGTCAGCTCGAGCCGGCCCTTGTCGGACAGGGTTGCGATCTGGAGGTCGGGGTTCAGGATCTCGAGGTCCGCCGGCGCCTCGATGTCGCCCGCAGTGACCTTGCCCGGGCCCTTCTTGTTCAGCCGCACCTCGATCTCCGGCGACTCGCCTTCGAGCCGGACGATCATGTTCTTCAGCGCGAGGATGATGTCGGTCACGTCCTCCTTGACGCCGGGCAGCGTCGTGAACTCGTGCGCGGTTCCCTCGAGCTTGACCGAGGTGACGGCGGCGCCCTCGAGCGACGAGAGCAGCACGCGGCGCAGCGAGTTGCCGAACGTGTAGCCGAAACCGCGGTCGAGGGGCTCGATCGCGAACAGTCCGCGCTGCTCGTCCACTTCCTCGTGGACGATCCGCGGGATCTGGAAATCCATCAGAGACGTACGTGTTGCCATGCCTTCCTTTCTACTTCGAGTAGAGCTCGACGATGAGCGATTCCTGGACGGGCGTGTCGATCTCCGAGCGCTCGGGGAGCTTCAGGATCTTGCCCGTCAGCGCCTCGTGGTCGGCCTGGAGCCAGGGCGCCACGGAGGCGGTGAGGTCGGTTGCGTCGCGGATGACCTGCTCCGCGGAGCTGCCCTCTGCGACCGTGATCACGTCGTCGGGGCGAACCTGGTAGCTGGGGATGTTGACTCGGCGGCCGTTGACCTGGAAGTGGCCGTGGCGCACGAGCTGCCGCGCCTGGGCGCGCGAGGCTGCGAACCCGAGGCGGTAGACGACGTTGTCGAGCCGCCGCTCGAGCATGCGCAGGAGCTCCTCGCCCGTGATGCCCGAGCCCTTGGCGGCCTTGGTGTAGTACGTGCGGAATTGCTTCTCGAGCAGGCCGTAGTAGCGGCGCGCCTTCTGCTTCTCGCGCAGCTGGAGCAGGTACTCCGACTGCTTGATGCGGCCTCGCCCGTGTTCGCCCGGCGGATAGCTGCGGCGCTCGATCGCGCACTTCTCGGTCAAACAGCGCTCGCCCTTGAGGAAGAGCTTCATGCCCTCGCGGCGGCACTGCTTGCACTTCGGAGACCTGTCGCGAGCCACTAGACGCGCCTCCGCTTCTTCGGGCGAACGCCGTTGTGCGCCTGCGGGGACACGTCCTTGACGCCGAGGATCTCGAGCCCCGCAGCCTGGAGCGACCGGATCGCAGTCTCACGTCCCGAGCCTGGGCCCTTCACGAAGACCTCGACCTTCTGGAGGCCGTGCTCCATGCCCTTGCGCGCGCACGAGTCAGCCGTCACCTGCGCGGCGAACGGCGTCGACTTGCGCGAACCCTTGAAGCCGGCCGAGCCGGCCGACTCCCAGACGATGACGTTGCCCTCGGTGTCGGTGAGCGTGACGATCGTGTTGTTGAACGACGTCTTGATGTGCGCCTGCCCGATGGCGATGTTCTTTCTGACGCGGCGCCTGGTGCGGCCGCGCCCTGCTTGTCTCCTCGGGGGCGCCATTACGTCTTGCTCGGCGCCTTCTTGCCGCGGCCGACCGTCTTCTTCGGGCCCTTTCTCGTCCGGGCGTTCGTCTTCGTCCGCTGGCCGTTCACGGGGAGGCCGCGACGGTGGCGGACCCCCCGGTACGCGCCGATCTCGCCGAGGCGCTTGATCGCCTGCTGGCGCTCGCGCCGCAGGTCGCCCTCGACCTGGAGGTTGGCGTCGATGTAGTCGCGGAGCTTCGTGACCTCGCCGTCGGTGAGGTCGTTGACCTTCGTGTCGCGGGAGATCCCGACGTCGTCGGCGACCTTGGCCGCCGTCGAGCGGCCGATCCCGAAGATGTACGTGAGAGCGACCTCGAGCCGCTTCTCACGGGGGAGGTTGACGCCTGCGATACGTGCCATTAGCCCTGCCTCTGCTTGTGGCGCGGATTGGAGCATATGACCATGGTCCGCCCGTTCCGGCGGATTACGCGGCATCGCTCACACATCGGCTTGACTGACGCTCGAACCTTCACAAACCACCTCGTAAGAACCGCGCCTCGCGAGCGCGGTGAACGGACACGAAAACACGCGCAGCCGTGCTGCGCGCAGCGGCCTTCATGGTAGCAAAACGGTTTCCGCCGGATTCGGCGTAACCGTGAGGATTTTCGGGCCGTCGTCGGTGACGGCGACCGTGTGCTCGAAGTGGGCGGACAGCGAGCCGTCGATGGTCGAGATCGACCATTCGTCGTCATGGAGATACACGTCCGCGTCGCCGGCGTTGATCATTGGCTCGATCGCGAACGTCATGCCCGGCTGGAGCTCCGGGCCGCGGCCCGGCGGCCCGTAGTTCGGGATCTGCGGGTCCTCGTGCATGGCGCGGCCGATCCCGTGGCCGACCAGGCTGCGGACGACGGAGAAGCCAGCCTCCTCGGTCGCGACCTGGATCGCATGCGAGACATCCGACAGATGATTCCCGACGCGGCACTGGGCGATCCCGGCGGCGAGCGCGGCCTGGCAGCCCTCGAGCAGTCGCTCGGCGCCGGACGAGATCTCTCCGACCGGGAACGTGAAGGCCGAGTCGGCGACGAAGCCGTCGAGGATGACGCCGACGTCGACGGACAGGATGTCGCCCTCGGACACCGTGCGGCCGTTCGGGATCCCGTGCACGACCATGTCGTTCGGCGACGTGCAGATCGAGGCCGGATAGCCGCGGTAGCCCCTGAAGGACGACACGCCGCCCTGTGACCGGATGTAGTCGTCGGCCAGCTCGTCGAGCTCGCCGGTCGAGACTCCCGCCCGGATGTGGTCGTGGAGCATGGCGATCGTGTCCGCGACGATGCGGCCGGCGCTCGCCATCTTCTCGATCTCGGACGAAGACTTTCGGATGATCATCGTCTCAAGGTAGCCGGGCGGAACCTCCCGGTGCTCACAAACGCCTCCATTGGTTCGCGCTTTGCGATCGGATGATCATGGCGCGACCTGCGTCTGTTCCACGGCTTGCTGGATCTCGGCAAAGACCTCGTTCTCCGGCCGGTCGCCGTGGATCCCGACGAGGTTCCCGGCCAACCGGTAGTGCGAGACGAGCGGCTTCGTCTCGCGGTTGTAGAGATCGATCCTCTTGGCAATCGCCTCGGGCGTGTCGTCCGAGCGTCCCTCCTCGGCAGCGCGCTTGCGCAAGCGCTCGATCGCGACCTCGTCGGGGACCTGGAGCTCGAGCACGACCGTGAGCGGCCTGTCGATCTCGGCCAGCATCGAGTCGAGCG
>JBKPQP010000026.1:0-3660 GCA_046734155.1 Actinomycetota bacterium
GACCGGCCCCTTGTCCTCGGGCACGAGTTCGTGGGGACGATCGAGTCGGGCGAGCGCGCCGGCGAGCGCGTGGCGCTCGACCCGGCCGTGCCGTGCGGCCGCTGCAGCGTCTGCCTCGGCGGGAATCCGCACCTGTGCCCCCAGCTGCGCTTCGCCGGGCACGGCTCGGCGGACGGCGCCCTGCGCACGAGCCTCGCCTGGCCCGATCGGCTCGCACACGCGCTCCCGGACGGTCTCTCGGACGCGGAGGGCTCGCTGCTCGAGCCGCTGGGAGTGGCGCTGCACGCCCTCGACCTGGCCAAGGCGCAACCCGGTTCGACCGCAGGCGTGTTCGGCTGCGGGCCGCTCGGGCTGCTGCTGATCCAGGCTCTGCGGGCCGCCGGAGTGGACAAGGTCGTCGCCAGCGACCCCCTCCCGCACCCGGCCGAAGCGGCCGCGTCACTCGGCGCCGCACTCGACGGCCGGGAGGTCGACGTGGCGTTCGAAGCCGCGGGCGAGGACGGGGCGCTCGCGGATGCGATCGACAACGTCCGGCCCGGAGGCCGCGTCGTCCTCGTCGGCATCCCTGACGACGATCGGACGAGCTTCACCGCCTCCACCGCGCGGCGCAAGGGCCTGACCCTTGCGCTCTGCCGGCGCATGAAGGCCAGCGACCTCCCCCGCGCGATCCGGCTCGCGGAGGCCGGCTACATCGAGCTCGGCACGCTTGTGAGCGGCCGCTACGCGCTGACGGAGTGGCGCGAAGCCTTCGACGAGCTGGTGGAGCGGCGCGGGCTGAAGGTGGTCGTCGAGCCTCAGCGGGAAGCGCCGTGAGCGGCCGCTACGCGCTCGGGATCGACTTCGGCACCGAGTCGGGCCGGGCCCTCCTGGTCGACTGCGCCGAAGGGCGGGAGCTCGGCGCGGCCGTCTACGAGTACCGGCATGACGTGATCGACGAGCGGCTGCCTGCGCCGCACGACGGCGTCGAGCTCGAGCCCGACTGGGCGCTCCAGGACCCGGAGGACTACGTTCGCACGCTCCAGGAGGCGGTTCCTGCGCTGCTGGCCGAGACGGGCGTCGACCCGGCCGAGGTGATCGGGATCGGGATCGACTTCACGGCCTGCACGATGCTCCCGACGCTGGCCGACGGCACCCCGCTGTGCATGCTCGAGGAGCTGCGCGGCAACCCGCACGCGTGGGTGAAGCTGTGGAAGCACCACGCGGCCCAGCCCGAGGCCGACCGCATCAACGAGGTCGCGGCCGAGCGCGGCGAGACGTGGCTGCCACGCTACGGCGGAAAGATCTCGTCGGAGTGGTTCTTCCCGAAAGCGCTCCAGATCCTGGACGAGGCGCCCGAGCTCTACGCCCAGTCGGCCCGGCTGATCGAGGCAGCCGACTGGATCGTCTGGCAGCTCACCGGCACCGAGTCGCGCAACAGCTGCACCGCTGGCTACAAGGCGATCTGGTCGAAGAGCGAGGGATTTCCGGGCGCTGCCTACTTCGCCGCGCTCGACCCGAGGTTCGAGCATGTCGTCGACGAGAAGCTGTCGCGGACGATCCTGCCGCTCGGAACCCGGGCCGGCGGGCTGAGCGAGCAGGCCGCCGCCTGGACGGGCCTAGGCCCGGGAACGGCCGTGGCCGTCGCCAACGTCGACGCCCACGTCGCTGCACCTGCGGCCACGGTGACGGAGCCCGGGACGATGGTGCTGATCATGGGTACGAGCATCTGCCACATCCTCCTGGGCGCCGAGCCGGCCCTCGTCGAGGGGATGTGCGGCGTCGTCGAGGACGGGGTCGTGCCCGGCCTGTTCGGCTTCGAGGCGGGCCAGACCGCGGTCGGCGACATCTTCGCCTGGTTCGCCGACGACGCCGTCCCTCCCGAGTACCACGAGGCGGCCGCGCGACAGGGCACGGACATCCACGGCGTCCTCGAGGCGGAGGCGGCGAAGCTGCGTCCCGGCGAGAGCGGGTTGCTCGCCCTCGACTGGTGGAACGGCAACCGCTCGATCCTCGTCGACGCCGAGCTGAGCGGGCTCGTCGTCGGCCTCTCGCTCGCGTCGAGAGCACCCGAGATCTACCGCGCGCTGCTCGAGGCGACGGCCTTCGGGACCCGGGTGATCGTCGAGGCGTTCCTGCAGGCCGGCGTGGCCGTGGACGCGATGGTCGCCTGCGGCGGGCTGCCGGAGAAGAACCGGCTGCTGATGCAGATCTTCGCGGACGTCACCGGCCGCGAGTTCGCCGTCGCCGCGTCCCAGCAGACCCCCGCGCTCGGGTCGGCGATGTTCGGAGCGGTTGCGGCGGGCGCGGAGCTGGGAGGATTCGACTCGATCGCGGAGGCCTCGCGCCGGATGGCGCGGCTTGGCGACCAGCGGTACGTCCCGAACCCCGCCAACAGAGCCGTCTACGACGAGCTCTACTCCGAGTACGTGCGCCTGCACGATCTCTTCGGGCGAGACCAAAACGGCGCAATGAAGCGGCTTCGCGCCATTCAGCGAAGCGTGATTGAAACCGGCCCGGCTGGGTAGGCGAACCTCGGGGCGCGAGAGGGACGTCTCTCTCGCCTGCTTCCTGCGGCAGTCAGTGGCAACCGACTGAAGGAGGAGCAGAAGTGGCCAGAATGTTTCGCACCACCGCAATCGGCCTGGTGCTGGTTGCACTCGTGTTCGCCGTGGTCGGCCTCACCGGCGCAGTCGCGTCGGGAGGCAAGGGCAAGCATCACGGTCACCACGGCCATCACGGGCATCACGGAAAGCCCAGCATCACCAGCGAGCCGTTCGGCACCGCTCCGGGCGGAATCGCCGTCGACCGCTACACCCTCGACAACGGCAAGGGGATGGTGGTCAAGATCCTCACCTACGGCGGGATAGTCCAGGAGCTGTGGGTGCCGGATCGCCATGGCAACTCGGCGAACGTCGTTCTCGGGTTCAAGGACCTCGCGGGCTACACGGACGGTTTCCAGCAGGGCTACCCGACGAACCCAGACGCTCCCACGCCCAACTCGCCGTACTTCGGCGCCATCATCGGCCGCTACGGCAACCGGATCGCGAAGGGCACGTTCTCGCTGGGCGCTAACACGTACAAGCTCGACATCAACAACGACCCGAACAGCTTGCACGGCGGCTACCTCGGGTTCGACAAGCAGGTGTGGGACGCCACGCCGTCCCAGAGCAGGAAGTCGGTGAGCCTGACGCTGCATCGACTCAGCAAGGAGGGTGAGGGCTGCGTCCCCTCGCGCACGCCCGGTTGCACGGGCTATCCCGGCAACCTCGACGTCACGGTCGTCTACACGCTCGACACCCACAACAACCTGCGGATCGACTACACGGCGACGACGGACAAGCCCACTGTCGTCAACCTGACGAACCACACCTACTGGAACCTCGACGGCGAGGGCACGGGCGACATCTACGACCACGTGCTCTGGTTGAACGCCGACCACTACACGCCGGTGGACTCGACTCTGATCCCCACGGGCGCGATCGACCCGGTGGCCGGAACGCCGTTCGACTTCACGAGGCCCGAGGCGATCGGCGCCCGGATCCGTGACGCCAGCAACCAGCAGATCGCGTTCGGACGCGGGTACGACCACAACTTCGTGCTCAACCGGCCGAACTCGACCGCGCTCGTGCCTGCCGCCAAGGTCTTCGACCCGGCGAGCGGGCGCAAGCTCGAGGTCGACAC
>JBKPQP010000027.1:0-9663 GCA_046734155.1 Actinomycetota bacterium
CCGGATGCGATGCCGAACGCGTACACGCCGTAGGACGCGGCGTTGTCCGACGAGCCGTGGCCGACGAGCCGGACGATGTGGGGCCCGCGCTCCACCGCCGCGCGCGCCGCCTCCTCGTACGCGGCAGCCTGCTCGACGAGGCGCAACAACGCCTGAGGCTGTTCGCGGATCTCCGCGAGGAACGTCGCGCCTGGGAGAGCCTGCGTCACGTCGCTTCGAGCCTTTCGCCCGTGTCCGAGTCGAAGAGGTGCGCCTCGTTCGGCCGCGGGCTGAGCGACACTCGGTCTCCCCGGCTGGGCACGTCGCGGGCCTTCGTCCGCGCGACGAGTTTCAGCTCCTCGCCGGCGACCTCCGCGACGCAGAACACGTAGGCGTCGGCCCCGAGCTCCTCGACGACCTCGACGCGGGCGGGCAATCCGTCCAGTCCGACCTCGAGCGACTCCGGGCGCAGTCCGAGGACAAGGTCCCGGCCGTTCGAGCACGCGACCCCCGCGAGGGCCTCGTCGATCGCAACCCTCGCAACGCCGAGCGCGATCGCCCCGTTCGTCCCCAGCTGCACCGGGCAGAGGTTCATCGTCGGTGAGCCGATGAAGCCGGCGACGAACGTGTTCGTGGGCCGGTCGTAGAGCTCTCGCGGCGTTCCGCACTGTTGCAGTTTCCCGTCGCAGAGCACGGCGACCCGGTGTCCGAGCGTCATCGCCTCCGCCTGGTCGTGCGTGACGTAAACGGTCGTCACGCCGAACTCGTGCTGGAGCGCCGCGACGTCGGCGCGCATCTGGACGCGCAGCTTCGCATCGAGGTTCGAGAGCGGCTCGTCCATCAGGAAGACGCTCGGGACGCGCACGATCGCGCGGCCCATTGCCACGCGCTGGCGCTCGCCACCGGACAATTGGCCGGGCTTGCGCTCGAGGTAGTGCTCGAGCCCGAGCATCCGCGCCACCTCCAGAACGCGCTGCTCGCGCACGTCCTTCTTGACCTTCGCAATCTTGAGCGGGAACCCGATGTTCTGAGCCACGGTCATGTACGGGTAGAGCGCGTAGTTCTGGAAGACCATCGAGACGTCGCGGTTCTTGGGCGGGACGTACGTGACGTCGCGCTCGCCGATGTAGACCGCTCCGGAGTCGACCTCCTCGAGTCCGGCGAGCATGCGCAACGCGGTCGTCTTGCCCGAGCCCGAGGGGCCGACGAGAACCATGAACTCGCCGTCCTCGACGTGGAGGTCGAGCGCGTCGACCGCCGGCGCGTCGGTGCTCGTGTACAGCTTCGTCGCCTGGATGAAGCGGACGTCAGCCATCGGCCGGCCTTTCCGGCTCTAACGCCGCGACGGCTTCGGCGAGCTCGCGTCGCACGCGGTCTTGCGCCTCCGCTTCTACTCCGAGCTCGTCCAGGCCAAGGAGCGCGGCTCCCACGATCGGAGGCGATTCGGTGTTGCGGACGGTGATCGTCTCGCCGACCTCTCGCAGGCCAGACTCGATGGCGGCCTCGAGCGTGCCGTTGCCGGGCCTGAGCAGGCCGCCGCCGAGCAGGATCTCCACGGGCTCGTGCGTGAGGCCGAGCCGCTCGAGCGCCACCCGGGCCAGCGCGACGACCTCGTCGGCGAGGTGCTGGACGATCCCGGCGGCGACCCGGTCCCGCACCGCGTCGGCGAACACCACGCGCGGCAGCTCTCCGAGCCGCCTCTGCGGGATCTGCCCGTGGTGGATCGCCTCGGCCAGCTCGGTCGGCGTCGAGAGCCCGAAGTAGCCGGGAACCGATTGCTCGAGGGTCGTCCTCTCGCCGCGTCCGTCCTCGCTGCGGGCCGCCGCCGAGACCGCCGCAAGGCCGACGTCGTAGCCGCCGCCCCAGTCGCCCGTGATCGCGCCGAGTGCCGGAAAGCGGGCGTGCCGGCCGTCGGGGGCGATGCCGACGCAGTTGATCCCGGTGCCGCAGACGACGGCGACGCCCCAGCCCTGCTCCGTTCCGGCACGCAGGATCGCGAACGTGTCGTTGTCGACGATCGTCCTGGTCGACCAGCCGCGTGCTCCGACCGCGGCGTGGAAGTCGTGCACCTCGGAGGGGAGGTCGACGCCGGCCATCAGCAGCTGGCCGAGCTCGGTCACCGGCCCGTCGTCGGTCGGCACACCGGCGTCGTCCGCCGCGCGCTCGAGGAGATCCGCGAGCACGTCCAGCGAGCCTTGCAGCCCGAGGTAGTGCGGCGAGCTCAGCGGTCCTCGCTCGAGTGCGAGCAGCGACCCGTCGGCGCCCACGAGCGCGAGATCGGTCTTCGTCGCGCCGCCGTCCACGGCCAGGAGCGTTGCGCCGCTCATGCCGGCGCCTCGGTGGCCGCCCGCAGCAGCTCGATCAGCTCGCTCGCGATCTCCCACTGGCCGATCAGCGGATGCGCGAGCAGCGCCTTGCGCGCGTCAGCCGGGTCGCGCGAGAGCGCCGCTCGCACCGCGAGGCGCTCGTAGGCCGCAGCGTGCTGGACGAGACCGAGCAGCTCGGGTGCGAGTGGCTTCTGGGGGAGAGCCTCGATGAGACCGGGGGAAACTCGGGCCGGAACCTCGACGACGTCGTCGTCGGCAAGACCGTCGAGCGTGCCCTCGTTTCGGAGGTCGACCTCGTGGACCTCGCCGCTTCCGGCCACGAGTGAGGCGATCAGCCCAACGGCCGCTTCGCTGTAGTAGGCGCCGCCGCGCTGCTCGAGCAGCGCCGGCTTTTCGGTGAGCTGGGGGTCGCGGTACAGCTCCAGGAGCCCGCGCTCGATCTCCGCGACCTCGGCCGCGCGCGGCACACCCCGGCGCTGCTCAGCGAGCACGGCGTCGTGCGCGTAGAAGTAGCGGAGGTAGTAGGAGGGCACCGCGCCGAGCTCCTCGAGCGCCTCGCGGGGCACGCGGGATGAGCTCGCGAGCTCGTCACCGTGATCTGCGATCAGCCCCGGCAAGACGTCCTCGCCGTCGAGGAGCACGGCCCGGACCCAGGTCAGGTGGTTGAGCCCCACCTGGTCGACGACCAGGCGCTGCGGCTCGACGCCGAGCATGCGCGCAGCCGAGCGCTGGAACCCGATCGCGACGTTGCAGAGCCCGACCGCCCGATGGTCCGCATCGAGCAGCGCGCGCGTGACGATCCCGACCGGGTTCGTGAAGTCGACGATCCAGGCGTCGTTGGCAGCGAGCTCGCGCGCGCGGTCGGCGATCGAGAGCACGACGGGAACCGTGCGCAGCGCCTTGGCGAGCCCGCCGGCGCCCGTCGTCTCCTGGCCGACGCAGCCACATGCGAGCGGAATCGTCTCGTCGGAGAGCCGCGCCGCCTGACCGCCGACGCGGATCTGGACGAGCACGAAATCGGCGCCCTCGAGCGCGCGGTCGAGGTCGTCCGTCAGCGTCAGCTCGCCCGAGAACCCGTCCCGCGCGAGCATCCGCCCCGCGAGCCCGCCGACGACCTCCAGCCGCTCGGGGTCGATGTCCTGCAGCACCAGGTCCGTCACGTCGAGCCGGTCTCGCTCGCCCGCGAGCCCGGACACGAGCTCGGGCGTGTAGGTCGAGCCGCCACCGACGACCGCGATCTTCATCCCTTCACCCCGGTCAGGGTCACGCCCTCGACGAACGCCCGCTGGGCGAGGAAGAAGACGATGATCACGGGCGCCATGAAGAGCAGCGTCGCGGCCATGGTCAGGTTCCACTGCACCTGGTAGATCGTCCGGAACTGCGAGAGGCCGAGGGAGAGCGTCCAGTGGCTCGGGTTCTCGCTCGTGTACAGGAGCGGCCCGAAGAAGTCGTTGAAGCAGAACAGGAACTCGAACAGCGCCACCGCCGCAATCGCCGGCTTCGCGAGTCGCAGGAAGACCGAGACGAGGATCCGCAGCTCGCCGCACCCGTCGACGCGCGCGGCGTCCGAGTACTCCTCGGGGATCGTCAGGAAGAACTGGCGCAGGAGGAAGATCGAGAAGGCGTCGCCGAGGAAGTTCGGGATGATCAGCGGCCAGAGCGACCCGATCAGATGCAGCTTCGAGAAGAGGACGTACACGGGGATGACCGTGATCTGGACCGGCAGGATCATCGCGATCAGCACGAGGATGAACGCGACGTCTCGGCCTTTCCAGCGCAGACGCGAGAGCGCGTACGCGACCGGGATGCTCGAGACGAGCACGCCGATCGTCGCGAGGATCGCGTAGTAGAAGGTGTTCAACCCGTAGCGCCAGATCGGCGCGGTGTGGAACACGTCCGTGTAGTTGCTCCATCGGAACGGGCTCGGCCAGAGGCGCGGCGAGAGCGCCTGGTCGTTCGTCATCAGCGACGTGAGCACGATGAAGACGAACGGCGCCAGGAACATGATCGACGCCGCGATCAGCAGCGAGTGGTCGGCGACCGCGATCAGGAACCGCTTGCGGCGCACGGCTGCAGGCGGCTTCCGGCGCTCGAGGGCAACGGCGGACGCGGCGGCGCTCATCTCCGTCCCGCTCCCTGGTAGAACACCCAGAGCCGCGAGCTGCGCAGGATCAGCAGAATGATGGCGAGCGCGACGACCAGCAGGATCATCGCCATCGCGGACGCGTAGCCCATGTTGAAGTAGCGGAACCCCTGCTGGTAGAGCAGCACCGGGTAGAAGAGGGTCGAGTCCTCCGGGTAGCCGAGGCTCGTCGCGCTCTCCGAGGCGGCCTGGCCCTGCGCGACCCCGGCCGCGACGTACGCCTGCGTGAAGTACTGCAGGCTGTCGATGACGCCGATCACGACCGCGAACAGGATCACGGGGCTGATCGACGGGAGCGTGACGTACCGGATGCGCTGAAGCGGGCCCGCACCGTCGAGCTGCGACGACTCGTACAGGTGGCGCGGCACGTCGATCACCGCGGCCAGGAAGATGATCATCAGGTTGCCGATCCCCCAGAGCCCAAGCAGGGTCAGCGACGGCTTCGACCACGAGGGCGAGTGGAACCACAGCGGCCCCTGGACGCCGAGATGGCCTAGAACGATGTTCACCGGGCCGGTCGCGGGGTTCAGCAGGTAGACGAAGGCCAGCGTTGCCGCGACGGTCGGGGCAAGCGCTGGCAGGTAGAAGACCGTCCGGAAGAACCCGATTCCGCGCCGCGCGCGCGAGAGCATGAGCGCGACGCCGAACGCGAAGAGGACCTGGAGCGGGACGAAGATCACCATCAACCAGAGCGTGTTCTTGACCGCCGGCCAGACCTGCTGGTCCTTCTCGAAGAGGAACTTGTAGTTCGCGAGCCCGACCCAGCGCGGCGAGGAGAGCAGGTCGTAATGGGTGAAGGAGAGGAACACGCTCGAAACGAGCGGGTAGCCGAAGAACGCGGTGAAGCCGACGATCCAGGGGCTCATCAGGAGTAGGACGAGCCCTCGGCGCCGCCAGGCGGCCCGCCGCTTCGCGTGTTGGCGGGCTACCGCAGCCGGCCCGGTGAGGGCGAGGGCAGCCTCAGCCGAGCTCACGGCACGTTGCTTCCGGCCTGTTCGAGCGCGTTGTCGATCTGCTTGTCCACGTTCTCGATCCCAGCGTGGAGATCTTCGTCCTTCACGTGCCCCGCCTGCCACTTCGTCAGGAACGACGCGAACAGCGTCTGGTTCTGCGCGCCGATCGAGAGCACCGGCTGGGTGCTCGACTTCGGGTTGGCGAAGACGTTCAGGAACGTCTTGAAGCGCGGGTCGTACTTGAGAGCCGAGGACTTCAAGGAGGCAAGCGTCGACGGGATGTTCTGCAGCCCGTTCGACATCTGGGCCAGCGTCGTCGGGTCGGTCGAGAAGAACTTCAGGAAGAGCCAGGCCGGGTCTGCGTGCTTCGCGCCCTTGGGGAGGCCCATGATCGTCCCGATCACGAAGCCCGAGCCATAGAGGTCCGGCTTCGACGTGGGTAGCGGCGCGGTTCCGAAGTTGAGCTTCGGCGCCTCCGCCTTGACGAAGCCGATCCGGTACTCGCCGTCGAGGTTCATGGCGACCTTCCCGGTCTCGAAGGCGTTCGAGGCCGAGAACTCGTCGCCCGTGCCTGCCTGCCAGCGTACGAGGTTGTCATACCCGTACCAGTCGATCAGCTTCTTCTGCCAGCGGGCCATCTCCTCCCAGCCGGGGCTGTCGGCGAGGCCGGACTTGTCGCCGTTCATCCACGTTGCGCCCCACATCGGACCCCAGTGCACCGGCGCGTTCTCGTACCAGCCCATGAGCGGGTTGAAGCCGACGACCTTCAGTGAGCCGTCCGGGTTACGAACCGTCAGCTTCTTCGCGTCCGCGGCCAGCTCGTCGACCGTCTTCGGCGGGTGGCTGATTCCGGCCTTGGCGAGAAGGTCCTTGTTGTAATAGAGGCCGTACGAGTCGGCGAGGAAGGGAAGCGCGCACCGCTTGTCCTTGTACGCGGTGTAGTCGCGGATCGTCTTCGGGAACTGGTTCATATCGAAGTTGTCCGCGTCGATGTACTTGTTCAGGTCCTGCCAGGCGCCCGAGTTGCAGAACGCGCCGAGGTTGTCCGTCTCGAACATCGACGCCACGTCGGGCGGGTTGCCGGCGTGGATCGCGGCGGTCAGCTTGTCGGCGGTGATCGCGCCCACGCTCTTGACGGTGATCCACGGGTACTTTTTGTGGAACTTCGCAAGGCCCGCGTTCATGACCTTGAGCTCCCGGCTGGTGAAGGGGCTCCAGAAGGTGAGCGTGACCGGGGTCTTGTCCGCGGCCGCCGTGTCTTTCGTGGTCGACGACGACGAGTCCTTCGAGCCGCCGCCTCCGCAGCCGGCGAGAGCGATCGCACCCAGGACGACGGACAGTGCAGCGGCGACGCGAATCATCGAGAGCCTCCTCTGGCAGGATTTCTCGTTAGGTACCTTTACCAGAGCGATACATAACGCACTCCGAACGCGGAGTCAACTCGCATCCGTCCACGAGATTTGGTAAGGCTTCTTGACGAGATGCCAGAATCTCGCCCGGCTCCTGCGGCCCCGCCGCTGCTCAAGCGCCTCAACGAGCAGACGGTCCTCGAGCTCGTCCGCGAGCTGGCGCCCGTCTCCCGGGCGGAGATCTCACGGCGGGCCGGGATCTCGAAGCCCACGGTGTCGCTCGCGCTCCGTTCGCTCGTCGAGGCCGGGCTCGTGCGCGAGAGCGCCGAGGCGCCGAGCGGCCCGCGCTACGGCGCCGTCTACTTCGAGCCGGTCCCGGAGGCGGCGCTCGTCCTCGGGCTCGACCTCGGGGCGCGGTTCCTACGCGGCGCGATCAGCGACCTCAGCGGTGCGATCCGGGCGCGTCAGGACGTCGAGCTGCAAGGGGCCGATGCGGAGCGCGCGCTCGCCGCCGTGGCCGAGCTGCGCGATGCGCTCGTGGCGGCGACCGACCTCCCAGGGGACCTGATCGACGGCGTGGTCGTCGGCGTTCCGGGCGTCACCGGCGCCGCGGACGGGACGCTCCAGCTCGCCGCGAACGTGCCCGGGCTCGAGGGGCGGCTCTTCGAGGCCGAGCTCGAGGAGCGCCTTGGCCTCCCGATCACGCTCGAGAACGACATCAACCTGGCGGCGCTCGGCGAGCGCGAACTGGGCGTCGCGCGCGGCGTCGACGACTTCGTCTTTCTCTCGGTCGGAACCGGCATGGGCGCCGGGATCGTGCTTCGCGGCGAGCTCCACGCCGGGCGGCATGGCTTCGCCGGCGAGATCGACTTTGCGCTCGACCCGATTGACGAGGACGTGGATCCGTCGGCGCCGCAAGTCGCCGAGCTCGCAGCGGGCATTGCAGAGCGGCACGGCGGCACCAGCCTGCGGGCGCCGTTCGATGCGCGCTCGGTGTTCGATGCCGCTCGCCAGGGTGACGCGGCGGCTCAGCTCGTCGTGGCCGAGGTCGGCCGCCGAATCGCGCTGCACCTTGCGCCCGTCGCGGCCGTCGTGGACGTCGAGCTCGTCGTCCTCGGCGGAGGGATCGGCTCGAACGGCGACCTCCTGCTCGATCCGGTCCGGCAGCTGCTCGCCTCGTGGCTGCCGTTCCCGCCGCAGGTCGAGGTCTCGACGATCGGCGAAGCCGCGGTCCTCACCGGGGCGCTCGCGGTCGGTCTCCGCGCGGCGCGCGAGAACCTGGCGCGTACCGGAGCCGCCTAGTCCTCGTCCCGCTGCGCTGCGCTCTCGTCGTGCTGCGTTGCGCCCTCGATCGGCGGTATCCAGCTCTCGCGCCGTTTGACCCAGATCTCGGAATCGGGCTTCAGCTCGAAGGGCGCCTCGTCCAGACTTCCGAGCCGAATCTCGATGAGCGTGCCGCGGGGGTCGGATGTGTCAACGAGCCGAGACCCACACCGCGGGCAGAAGCCGCGACCGTCATAGCTCGAGATCTCGCCGCTCATCTCGAAAGCGTCGACGGGCCAGTGCGCATACACCGTGAAGGCACTGCCAGACTCCTTTCTGCAATTCGCGCAGTGGCAACGCCGGACGTGCAGAGGGTTACCGCGAACGCTGTATCGGACCGCCCCGCAGAGACAACCGCCGGTGCGTACTCCTACGTCCACGCGCAGAGATGCTACGCAAGCCGGCGCCGATGAGTTTTCGCGGTCTGCCAGCCTCCTCCGCGTAGGGATGTAGGCGCCTGGAAACGTTCTCGCTGCAGTAATGACTCCGGGAGGCAGCATGAGATTTCTTCTAACTTCGGCTGGCGTCAAGAACACGAGCATCCACGACGCGCTGGTCGACCTATTGGGCAAGCCGATTGCCGAGTCCACCGCCCTCGTCATTCCCACCGCGTTGCACGGGATGCCCGGCGGTGCCGGCCATGCGTGGCGGCTGATCAGCGGGCGGGAGCCGCGATGCTCATTCTGCGAATTGGGACTGAGCGCCGGGAGCATGGTGATGGCCCCCAACATCGGGGAGGACTTCGTCCGCTGGAGTCCGCCCACTGGTGGCGACAGCACACTGGGACTTGTTGATTTCGCGATGTTTCCACACCTGGACAACGAGGACCTGCCCGGCAATTCGATGGCCGACGCAGAAAAGTGGTCCGCCGGGGTGGAGGTGCCGGGGTACGCGATCGACGATCAGACCGCCATCCAAGTGACCGATGGTGCCGTCGAAGTCGTCTCCGAGGGCACTGGAAACTGTTCACCCGTTAGGACGGAGAGCGACCGTCAGGCGCTTTCGATTAGTCCGATTTCGGCGGGGTTTGCCGGAGCAGCCTCAGGAAGACCGGCATCGGCAAGTTCACGGCCGACCGCGGCGGCCGGTGCACCTGGGTGCGCTTGTTGCCTCGCGGCTGGTCGGAGCGGTTCTCGCGGTAGTTCCGCCTTATGTCACGCCAAGACGGGCTCATGCCTCATTTGATCGGCATTAGCCGCCTCGACCTTGACCGCGGCACGGAACTCATCCGGTCGACCGGTCCGACGGTTCCGGCTTGGCTCGGGCGCGGAATCCCGTTAGAACCTAGGTGTGCGGTGGGGGAAGGGCGCCATCGGCTTCGCGTGCGCGGGGGCAGCGCTGCTGGTGCTTCAGGCAGCCGGCGCTGGCCCGGGGTCGACCATACGCGTCAGCACGGCAACCGGCGGCGCCCAGGGGAACGGCAGCAGCTTCGTGCCGGCCATCAGCGCAGACGGCCGCTACGTCGCCTTCTACTCGGACGCGTCGAACCTCGTCCCTGGGGACACGAACGGCGCGCGCGATGTCTTCCTCCGCGACCTCCAGACGGGCGAGACGACCCGCGTCAGCGTCAGCAGCTCGGGCGCGGAAGC
>JBKPQP010000028.1:0-7016 GCA_046734155.1 Actinomycetota bacterium
CTGCTGGGTGACGAGCGAGTACGGACCGGTCGACCGCGCGTGGATCTTGTCGTCGACGAGGTGGAGCAGCTTCAGGATGTACATGAAGCCGACGGTGATCTTCTGGTTGTACGGCTCGCCGCTCTTGCCGTTGAAGAGGCGGACCTTGCCGGACGTCTTGCGCCCCGGCGGCCGCTTCTCGTCGACGACGAACTTGATCGGCGAGTCTGGGTTCCGCTTCACCCACTCGACGAGCGCCTCGTCCACGTCCTGCTCGCTCGCGCCGTCGAAGACAGGCGTGGCGACCGGGGTCGCGTGTCCGTTCGACTCGCCGTCCTCCGAGAAGACGCCGTGCGCCGCTGCCCATCCGAGATGGGTCTCGAGGATCTGGCCGATGTTCATCCGGCTCGGCACGCCGAGCGGGTTGAGGATGACGTCCACCGGCCGGCCGTCCTCGAGGAACGGCATGTCCTCCTCGGGCACGATCTTTGCGATCACGCCCTTGTTGCCGTGGCGTCCCGCGAGCTTGTCGCCCTCGGCGATCTTGCGCTTCTTCGCGACGTAGACGCGGACGAGCTCGTTCACGCCCGGCGACAGGTCGTCGCCTGCGTCCCGTGAGAACGTCTTGACGTCGATCACCTTGCCGCCCTCGCCGTGTGGAACCTTGAGGGACGTGTCGCGGACCTCGCGCGCCTTCTCCTTGAAGATCGCGCGGATCAGCTTCTCCTCAGCCGTGAGCTCGGTCTCGCCCTTCGGCGTCACCTTCCCGACGAGGAGGTCGCCCGACCCGACCTCGGCGCCGATGCGCACGATGCCGCGCTCGTCGAGGTCCTTGAGCGAATCCTCGGAGCGGTTCGGGATGTCACGCGTGATCTCCTCGTCGCCCAGCTTCGTCGTGCGGGCGTCGATCTCGTACTCATGGATGTGGATGGACGAGAGAACGTCGTCCTTCACGAGTCGCTCGGAGATGACGATCGCGTCCTCGAAGTTGTAGCCCTCGAACGGCATGAACGCGACGAGCAGATTCGCGCCTAGCGCGAGCTCCCCGTTCGACGTCGACGAGCCGTCCGCGAGCACCTGGTTCGTCTTGACGCGGTCGCCGAGCTCGACCACGGGCTTCTGGTGGATCAGTGTGCCCTGATTCGAGCGCATGAACTTCGTCATGTCGTACGTGTCCTTGCCGTCCTTCGTCTCGAGGACGATCCGCTCGGCGTCGACGTCGACGACCTGACCGGTCTCGCGCGCGAGGACCACGTCACCGGTGTCGACCGCGGCGCGGTACTCGAGTCCGGTGCCGACAAACGGCGCCTGCGCGATCATCAGCGGCACTGCCTGCCGCTGCATGTTCGCGCCCATCAGCGCGCGGTTCGCGTCGTTGTGCTCGAGGAACGGGATCAGCGCCGTGCCGACCGAGACGATCTGCGCAGGGGCGACGTCCATGTACTGGATGTCCTTCGGGTCGGCGGTGACTGCCTCGCCCTCCTTCGAGCGGCACAGGACCTGGTCGTGCAGGAAGCGTCCGGTCTTGTCGTCGACCGGCTCGGACGCCTGCGCGATGGTGTACTGCCCCTCCTCGGCGGCGTCGAGGTAGATGATGTCGTCCGTCACCTTGCCGGCCTTGACGACGCGGTACGGCGTCTGGATGAAGCCGAACTCCGAGACCGTCGCCATCGACGCCAGTGAGCCCATGAGGCCGATGTTCGGGCCTTCCGGGGTCTCGATCGGGCACATGCGCCCGTAGTGCGTCGGATGCACGTCCCGCACCTCGATCGGTGCACGCTCGCGCGTCAGGCCGCCTGCGCCCAACGCCGAGAGGCGGCGCCGGTGGGTGAGCCCGGCCAGCGAGTTCGTCTGATCCATGAACTGCGAAAGCTGTGACGAGCCGAAGAACTCCTTCAGCGCGGCTACGACCGGGCGGATGTTGATGATCGTCTGCGGGGTGATCGTGTCGACATCCTCCGTCGTCATCCGCTCGCGGACGACGCGCTCCATCCGATAGAGGCCGACGCGGAACGCCTCCTGGATCAGCTCGCCGACGGTGCGCAGCCGGCGGTTGCCGAAGTGCTCGTACTCATCGAGTTCCCCTCGGATCGGGTCGCGCGAGAGCGTGATCGCGTCGGCGGCATAGTCCTTCGAGTCCTCCGGCACGCCGAGCTTCGACGGCAGCTCGACGAGCTTCTGGACGAGCGCGAGGATGTCCTGCGTGGTCAGCACGCGCGTGCCCTCGGGCACGTCGACGCCGAGCCGCTGGTTCAGCTTGTAGCGGCCGACCTTGGTCAGGTCGTAGCGCTTCGGGTCGAAGAAGAGCGAGTTGAGCAGGTTGCGCGCGTTCTCGACCGTCGGCGGCTCGCCGGGGCGCTGCTTCTTGAAGACCTCGATCAGCGCTTCCTCCTCGCGCGTGGCCGGGTCCTTCTCGATCGTGTTCACGATGTAGATCGAGTTGTCGAACAGCTTGAGGATCGACTCGTTCGAGCTCGTGTCGAGCTGGAACCCGGTCGTCGGATCCTCGTCGGGCAGCGCGCGGAGCAGGGTCGTGATCGGGAGCTTGCGCTTCCGGTCGATGCGGGCGTAGACGACGCCCTTCTTGTCGATCTCGAGCTCGAGCCAGGAGCCCCGGCTCGGCATCAGGTTCGCCGTGAAGACCTGCTTCGCGGCGTCCTTAGGCTCCATGAGATAGGCGCCCGGGCTGCGAACGAGCTGCGTCACGATGACGCGCTCCGTCCCGTTGATGATGAACGTGCCGAAATCGGTCATCATCGGGAAGTCGCCCATGAACACCCGCTGCTCGCGGATCTCGCCCGTCTCCTTGTTGACGAAGCGGACCAGCATCGAGAGCGGAGCCTGGTAGGTCAGGTCCTTCTCACGGCATTCCTGGATCGAGACGGGGGGCTCCCCGAACTCGTACTCGCCGAACTCGATGGCGAGCGTGCCCGTGTAGTCCTCGATCGGCGAAATGTCGTCGATCGTCTCGCGAAGACCCTCCTCCAGGAACCACTTGAAGGAAGCCTTCTGGATGTCGATCAGATTCGGTAGTTCGAGGACGTGCTTCAGGCGTGAAAAACTCTTGCGCGCGTCGGGCGCAGCAGTCGTGCTGCTCAAGTGTGGAGCCTCCCTTGGATTACGGCGTGCGGGTGCGCGGATCTACGACCGGAACCGAGCAGAATAGCGAAAAGGACGGTGGCTGTGCAAGCACCGTCAACGGCGGGTTCCCGCCGTCGAAAGCATAAACGCCCTGGAGGCCCCGATTATTCCGGCGCGTAGCGCCTGTCCGCGCAGCGGACCAGTGGAGGGGGTCTGGGGGAACCGGGAGGTTCCCCCAGCGATGAACGGCTACTTCAGCTCGACCGTGGCGCCTGCTTCCTCAAGCTGCGCCTTGATCTGGTCGGCCTCTTCCTGCGCCACGCCTTCCTTGACCGGGTTCGGCGCGCCGTCGACGAGGTCCTTGGCCTCCTTGAGGCCGAGGCCCGTGATCGCACGGACGACCTTGATCACCTGGATCTTCTGGCCGCCCGCGCTGGCGAGGACGACGTCGAACGACGTCTTCTCCTCGGCGGCTGCAGCGCCGTCGCCGCCGCCGGCGGGAGCAGCCGCGACGGCCATCGGCGCTGCCGCCGTGACGCCCCACTCCTCCTCGAGCTTGTTCTTGAGCTCGACGAGCTCGAGGACGGTCATCCCGCCCAGCGACTCGACGAGCTTGTCGGTGTCCGTCTTCGTTGCCATCTACTCCTCCTCTCCTTCCTGGGATTCCTGTTCGGACTCTGGTGCTGGTGCTTCGGCTGCCTGCTCCGGCTCGGCCTCGGCGGCCGGTTCCTCTTCCGAGGACTCTGGCTGCTCCTCGACAAGAGCTTCTTCTGCGACAGGCTCTTCGGCAGCAGGTTCGGCCTCCGCTTTCGGTTCCTCCGGCGGAGACGCCGCGGACTCGCCTTGCTCCTCGAGTTGGCGGATCCGGGCGTCGATTACGCCGACGAGCTCGCGCATCGGCGCTGCGAACAACCCGACGACCGCGGTCACCGGGCCGGCGACCGCTCCGACGAGCTGCGCGCGCAGCGTCTCGGCGGGCGGAAGCTTCGCCAGCTGCTTGATCTCGTCCGCGCCGATCTCCGCGCCGTCGAGCAGGCCACCCTTGAGCGTGATCGACTCGGTGCGGACGGCTTCGTCGAGTGCTTTCGCCACCGCGACGGGGTCGCCGTCCGACTCGAGGAACGCGATCGCGGTTGGCCCATCGAGGAGTGCGAGCAGCGGCTCGACGCCGGCCGACTCGGCTGCACGCTTCGTGAGCGAGTTCTTGACGACGGAGAATCGCGCGCCGTGCTCGTAGAGCTTGCCGCGGAGCTCGCCGATTTGGGTGACGGTCAGGCCGCGGTAGTCGGCGACGATGAGCGTATCGGCGCTCTGTAGGCGCTCGGTCAACTCCGCAACGACTCGTTCCTTTTCAGATTTCTGCATCGAATCACCTCCTAAAACGACTTCGACCCGCACGCAGGCGGGCCGACGAGATGACTCTCGTTGCGACCGCACCTCGGCTGGACTTCTGCTCCTCGAGCTGCCAACTGTCTTTGGCGACGGGTTGCTTACGCTGAAACTGCTTCGGCTTCTGCCGGTGCCTCCAGGTCTTCGACGATTCCTCTGGTACGAGCCGGGTCGACGCGCACCCCCGGCCCCATCGTGCTCGTCAGGGTAACGGAACGAATGTAGCGCCCCTTCGCTGCGGCCGGCTTCGCGCGCAGGATCTCGTCGATCAGCGCGGCGTAGTTCTCGGCCAGCTGTCGCTCGTCGAAGCTCTTCTTGCCGATCGTGACGTGGACGTTCGCACCGCGGTCGGTGCGGTACTCGAGCTTGCCTGCCTTCGCCTCGCGGACGGCCTTGCCGACGTCCATCGTCACCGTGCCGGTCTTCGGGTTCGGCATCTTCCCGCGCGGGCCCAGGATGCGGCCCAGCTTGCCGACGACGCTCATCTGGTCCGGCGTCGCGACCGCGACGTCGAAGTCGTCGAAGCCGTCCTCGATCTGGCTCGCGAGATCCGCGGTGCCGACAACGTCCGCGCCCGCCTCCTGCGCCTCGCGCGCCTTCTCGCCCTCTGCGAAGACGGCGACGCGGGCCTCGCGGCCCGTGCCGTGCGGGAGCATGAGCGTCCCGCGCAGCTGCTGCTCGGCGTGGCGGACGTTGAGGCCGAGGTTGAAGTGCGCCTCGACGGTCTCGTCGAACTTCGCGGTCTCGAAGCCCTTCAGCAATCGAATCGCCTGCGCGGGCGAGTACAGCTCTTCGCGGTCGTACGCGGCGCGCGCGTTCTTGTACTGCTTCCCGTGGCTCACAGGTCGGTCTCCACTCCCATCGAGCGCGCGGTGCCTGCGACGACCTTCATCGCCTGCTCGATGTCGCGCGCGTTCAGGTCGGGCATCTTCGTCTCGGCGATCTGGCGGACCTGATCGCGTGTCAGCCGTCCCACCTTGTCGCGGTTGGGCTCGGCAGAGCCCTTCTCGAGCCGCAGCGCCTCCTTGATCAGGACGGCGGCGGGCGGCGTCTTCGTGATGAACGTGAACGACCGGTCCTCGTAGACCGTGATCTCGACCGGCGTGATCCGCCCGTTCTCCTGCTGGGTCTGGGCGTTGAACGCCTTGCAGAACTCCATGATGTTGACGCCGTGCTGGCCGAGCGCAGGGCCTACCGGCGGCGCAGGATTCGCTTGCCCGCCCGGGATCTGCAGCTTGATGAGTGTCAGAACCTTCTTGGCCATCAGTCGAGTTTCTTCACCTGGTCGAATCCGAGCTCTACCGGAACCTGGCGCTCGAAGATGTCGACGAGCACCTTGAGCTTCTGAGCGTCCGCGTTGACGTCGACGATCTCGCCGTCGAAGTCCGAGAGCGGGCCTGAGGTTACCTTCACCGACTCGCCGAGCGAGAACTCGACCTGGGCGCGCTGGCGCTCGCCGATCGCGGTGCCGGTCCGCAAGATGCGGTCGACCTCGGGCTGTGACAGAGGCACCGGGGTGTTGCCGGCGCCGACGAACCCAGTGACGCCAGGCGTGTTCTTGACCACGCCCCACGCGTCGTCGTCGAGGTCCATGTTCACGAGCACGTAGCCGGGCAGCACACGCTTTTCGGTCTGCACCTTCTGGCCGTCCTTCGTCTCGATCACCTGCTCGGTCGGGACGACGACACGGCGGAACCGCGGGCCCTGGTTCATCGAGATGATCCGATGCTCGAGGTTGGTCTTGACCTTGTTCTCGTGCCCCGAGTAGGTGTTGATCACGTACCAGCGGAACATGGCTACCTGAGCAGGAGGGCGGTGAGCAGGACGTCGCGGACGAACGGCTTGAAGATGAGGTCGGCGACCCACAGGTACAGGCCGACGATGCCGCACGCGATGATGACGACGATCGTCCCCTGGATGACCTGGTTCTGGGTCGGCCACTCGACCTTCTTCAGCTCGGCCCAGGACTCGGAGACGAAGCGCCTGAGGCCGCTGCCGGGAACGCGGCGCGCTCCGGTCTGGCTCTTCTGCGGCTGAGCGGACGGGCGAACCGCCTGCTGGCGCGCCCGCGCACGCTGGGTGACGCTCTTCTCCTGCTGCGCCTGATCGGCTCCTCCTCCGCCGCTGCCGCCGCCGCCCTGCGCTCGACGCCTCTGGCGCCGGCGCTGCCTCGTGTTCCTGGCCATTAGCGCGTCTCCCGGTGCGCGGTATGGCGACCGCACCAGCGGCAGTACTTCTTCAGCTCGACGCGGTCGGGCGTGTTCCGCTTTGACTTCGAGCTCTGGTAGTTACGGCGCCTGCACTCGGTGCAGGCAAGCGTGATTGCGTCCCTTACGCCGGATGCCACGCTACGCGTCCAAGTTACTTTGAGTTGCCATACGAGTTCCCACAGATTTTCTGAAGTCGTGACCAGTCTACGAGGAGGTAGCGGCGGGAGGACTCGAACCTCCGACACGCGGATTATGATTCCGCTGCTCTAACCAACTGAGCTACGCCGCCGAGCCAGTGAAGAGTAGCAGCGAGCCGATCGCGATCGAGACCTGTTTTCGCTGCACCGCGCCAATGGA
>JBKPQP010000029.1:0-5861 GCA_046734155.1 Actinomycetota bacterium
ACGAGCTTCTGGCCGGTGTTCCGCTGGATGACGTCCATCACGAATGGGTCGATCGAGACGGAGTTGACGAAGATCCGCGGCCGCCACCCAAGCTTGCGGATCGCCAGGAACGCCTGGATCGTCTGCGTCGGCAGCGCGAAGATCATGATCGTGTCCGCCCGCGAGGCCTTGAGCTTCGCGATCTGCGCGTTCAGGTCGGTGTCCGAGAGCTTGTACGTCTGAACCGACGTGATCCGCGACGACAGCGGGCCGAGCCCGACGCGAAGCCCCGCGAACATGTCCTCGCCGTACTCCGAGTCCTCGCGCAGCACCGCGATGCGCGACTTCGGCCGTGTCCGCTTGATGTAACGACCGTAGAGCGCGCTCTCGCCCGCGAACCGCGGGAGGAAGCCCATCGACCATTTGTACTGCCTGCGCTCGAGGGCCAGCGCCGAGAGCCCGCTGCCGACGAAGAGCTGTGGCACTCCGAGCTGGTTCAGGTACGGCCGGACCGCGAGCGCGTGCTCCGTCCCGACGCTTCCGAAGATCGCGAACACCTTGTCGTCCTCGACCAGTTCACGCGTCCTGCGGACGGTCTCGGACGGGTCGTACGCGTCGTCGACGTAGAGGTA
The DNA here is from genome assembly GCA_046734155.1 of Actinomycetota bacterium. GTDB lineage: Bacteria > Actinomycetota > Thermoleophilia > Gaiellales > Gaiellaceae > VAXT01. The sequence goes on from JBKPQP010000029.1 coordinate 612, forward strand.
GCGGATCTTGCGGCCGCGCACGCCGCCGCGGTCGTTGACGTACTGGAAATACGCGTTCGCCCCGCGCGCCACGGCAGCGTAGGCGACCTCGTCGCCGCTCAGCGGGACAGTCGCACCGAGCAGGATCGTGTCGTTCGTGACGCCGGGATCACCGGCGCTCCCGGCGAGCGCGGTGGATAGGCCGACGGCGAGCGCGGCCGGCACCAGGATGAGGGCGATGCGCCGCAACGAGCCGATTATCCTTCCGCTGTGACGACCTCGCCAGCGAAGCGGCTGATTCTCCTCTACGGGTTGCTCACCGCGCTGACGTATCCGCTCACCCCGATCGCGGGCGAGCCGGGCCCGCACGCGTTTTGATCCGCCGCCTCGCGGCAGCGCGGATCGGCTCGACATACAACCAGTACGCGTCCTCCGCGCTGCTTCGCCGCCGGCTGTACGACTACGTCGCGCAGCGGACGGGAGCCGAGCTCCTGCTCGTCGGCGAAGCGGCCGGCTACCGCGGCGCGCGCGTGAGCGGGATCCCCTTCACGTCCGAGCGCCAGCTGACCGGAAGCGGCCCGGCAGAGGCGTCTGCGACGATCGTCCACGGCGTGCTAGAGGAGCTCGGCTTGACCGAGCACGTGCTGCTCTGGAACGTCGTCCCGACGCACCCCCACCGGGCCGGCGTGCCTGAGTCCAACCGCCGTCCGCGGGCCACCGAGATCGAGGCGTCGCGCCCGTTTCTCGAGGTGCTCGCTACCGGTCGTCAGGTCGTTCCCGTGGGACGGGTCGCCGAGGCCGCGATCGGGACTGCCGGAATCCGCCACCCGTCGCACGGTGGCGCGAGCGAGTTCCGAGCCGGGCTGGCCGCGCTTGTCTGAGCAGCGGCTCCCGATCGCGCGGAACACGGCGACCCTGGCCGTCATCCAGGCTCTCTACTCGGCGGTCCTCCAGCTCGGTGCGGCGGTGTTGTCCCTGTCGTTCGTCCTCGTCACGGGCTTCCGATCGCTCCTCGGCGCGGGCCCGGCGATCTTCCTGACGGCCTCTGCGCTCTCGGCCTTTCCCGCAGGGCGGGCGATGGACCGCTTCGGCCGCGTGCCGGTGATCGCCGTCGGCTTCGTCCTCGGCTCGATCGGCTACTCGCTCGCCGCTGCGGGGACGCACTGGGGCTCGGGAGTCGCGCTCGTCACGGGCTTCGCGCTCGCCGGCATCGCGGGCGCCGTGACCCTCCTGATCAGAACCGCGGCCGGGGACATGTACCCGCCCGAGCGCCGTGCGCGCGGCATCTCGTACGTCCTGTTCGGCTCGGTGTTCGGCGCGGTGCTCGGGCCCGCGCTCTTCGGACCGCTCTTCGCCGGCAAGGACGTGGCCGCGGACACGCTCACCATCCCATGGCTCGCTGCCGCCGTCCTGTCCCTCGTCACGTGCGGGCTCGCGCTGACCGTGCGGCCGGACACGAAGGTGATCGCGGAGCGGATCGCCGCAGACGGCCCGACTCCGCTCTCGACCGAAGCCGCGCCGCTCAAGGAGATCCTGCGGCGGCCTGGTGTGATCCCGGCGATGCTGGCCGCGATCGCGAGCTTCGGCGTCATGGTCTCGGTGATGAACCTGACCGGTTTCGTCGTCGTCGACCATCATCACCACTCGCAGCAGGCTGTCTTCCCGATCATCGGCGCCCACGTCCTCGGGATGTACGCGCTGGTGCTCGTGATCGGAACGCTGATCGACAAGATCGGACGCGGGCCGGCGCTCGCAGGCGGGCTGTTCGTGATGGCGGTCTCGTGCGCCGGCCTCGTCTGGGCGACGAGCGTGCCGACGACCGCGCTCCTCCTCTTCGGGCTCGGCATCGGCTGGAACCTGTCCTTCGTCTCGGCGACGGCGCAGCTCGCGGACGCGACGCTGCCGGCCGAGCGGGGCAAGGTGCTCGGCCTCAGCGACCTGCTCTCCGGCCTGACCGGGGCGGGGCTCGCGCTCCTCGGAGGCGTCGCCCTGGACGTGCTCGGAGTGACGGCCCTCGCACTCGGTGCAACCGCGATCGCCGTCGCGCCCGCGATCTTCCTCGCGCGGATCCGGCCCGCGCCCGAGCCGGCCGCGTAGTGCCTGGTACAATCGCCCCTCGGCGGACCCAGGTCCGCCGCCTTTTTGCCATGCAGAAGACCTGGAACGCAAAGCCCGGCGAGATCGAGCGCCACTGGTACGTCGTCGATGCTGAGGGGAAGACCCTGGGCCGACTCGCGACGCACATCGCCGACACGCTGCGCGGCAAGGGCAAGCCGCAGTACACACCGCACGTCGACACTGGCGACTTCGTCGTCGTCGTGAACGCGGAGAAGATCGCGGTCACCGGGAAGAAACTCGACGACAAGATGTACTACCGGCATTCCGGCTATCCGGGCGGCCTCCGCAGCCGTCCGCTTCGCGACGAGCTCGAGCGGCGACCGACGGAGGTGCTCCGCAAAGCCGTCAAGGGGATGCTTCCCCGGAACCGCCTCGGGCGTGCGCAGCTGCTCAAGCTGAAGGTCTACGCGGGGCCCGAGCATCCGCACGAGGCCCAGTCTCCGAAGCCCCTCCCGCTGAAGGACGGAAATGGCTGAGCTGGCGCAATACCAGGGCACCGGGAAGCGCAAGACCTCGGTCGCGCGCGTCATCCTGCGACCCGGTGACGGCACCACGTGGATCAACGGGCGCACGCTGGAGGAGTACTTCCCGCGCCCCACGCACCGGACGATAGTGATGGCGCCGCTCAAGCTCGCAGGCGCCGAGGGGCGCTACGACCTGCGCGTCCGCGTCGCCGGAGGCGGCCCGTCGGGTCAGGCAGGCGCGGTTCGGCACGGAATCGCCCGCGCCCTGGTCGAGGCCGATCCCGAGCTCCGTATCCCGCTCAAGCGCGAAGGCTTCCTCACGCGGGACGCGCGCAAGGTCGAGCGCAAGAAGGCCGGCCTGCACAAGGCGCGTAAGGCGCCACAGTTCTCCAAGCGCTAGTTGGCGCGGCGCTACTTCGGCACTGACGGCGTCCGCGGCGTCGTCGGCGAGGACCTGACGACGGACCTCGTCGAGCGGCTCGGTCGAGCTTCCGCGCTGTGGTCGGGGGGCGGCGCCGTCTTCGTCGGCCGCGACACGCGCGGGTCGGGGCCTGAGCTCGAAGAGGTGTTCGCGCGCGGTGTCTCCTCGGCGGGGGGGAACGCCGTGCTCGCGGGCGTGCTGCCGACTCCCGCGGTCGCGCTGCTCGCACTCGACCTCGGGACGGTCATTTCCGCGTCGCACAACCCGCCGCAGTACAACGGGGTCAAGTTCTTCGACGCCGAGGGTCGCAAGCTGAGCGACGCGTCCGAGGAGGAGATCGAGGCACTCCTCGCCGCGCCTCCGGCCGAGAGCCCCGGTGCGATCGACCACGTCGGCGTCGCCACCGACAGCTACCTGGAGCACATCGTCGAGCGGTTCGGGAGCGAGCTGACCGGCCTCAGAGTCGCCGTCGACTGCGCAAACGGCGCGTACTCCGGGATCGCACCGAAGGCCTTCGAGCAGCTCGGCGCCAAGGTGACCCCGATCGCGTCGGCCCCGAACGGCGAGAACATCAACGTCGGCTGCGGCGCCACCGACCTCTCGCTCCTGCAGAGCGTCGTGACCGAGGGCAGCTTCGACGTGGGCATCGCCTTCGACGGCGACGGCGACCGCATGCTTGCGGTCGACGCAGACGGGAATGCGGTCGACGGCGACCAGATCCTCGCGGTGCTCGCGCTCGACCTCGCCGTCGACCTCGTCGCGGTCACCGTGATGACCAACCTCGGCTTCCACCAACTGATGGGCGAGCGCGGAATCGAGGTCGTGGTCACCGACGTCGGCGACCGCTACGTGCTCGAGGCGCTCCGCGAGCGCGAGGGGCTGCTGGGAGGCGAGCAGTCGGGCCACATCATCTATCTGCGAGACCACGTGACCGGCGACGGCCTGGCCGCGGCGCTCCTCCTCTGCGGTGCCTTGAAGGGCCGGGCTCTCAGCGAGGCAACGGCGGTGATGCCGCGCTACCCGCAGGTCCAGGAGAACGTGCCAACCGTCACGAAGTCCCTCTCTTCGGCCATCGTCGACGAGGTCGACCGCGTCAACGAGGAACTGGCCGGAGAAGCGCGGGTTCTCGTCCGTCCGTCTGGCACCGAGCCGGTCGTGCGCGTGCTCGCTGAGGCAAGGAATTTCGAGGAAGCGACGAACCTCTGTGGTAGCATCACCGACCTCGTTCGACGAGAGCTCGGTTGACCGACCTCCGACGGTGGGGGTCGCGAAAGCCGGGCTTTTGCCGTCCAAAAGGAGGTTTCGTAGGCCATGTGCGGGATCATCGGGTACGTCGGGCCGCGAAGGGTAAAGCCGCTCCTCATCCACGGCCTGGAACGCCTGGAGTACCGGGGCTATGACTCGGCCGGCCTGGCCCTGCTGGAGGACGAGGGTCTGGAGTACATCCGGGCAGTCGGAAACCTCTCCAACCTGAAGCAGATCGCAAAGCACAACGGCTCGCAGTCCTCGACCGGGCTCGGACACACGCGCTGGGCGACGCACGGCAGGGTGTCGGAGCAGAACGCACACCCGCTCACCGGCTGTGACGACTCAAAGATCGCGGTCGTGCTGAACGGGATCGTCGAGAACTTCCGCGAGCTCAAGGCCTCCCTCGAGAAGGACGGCCACAGGTTCGGCACCGAGACGGACGCCGAGGTGGTCGTCCACCTCGTCGAGCGTCACTACGACGGCGACCTGGCCGAAGCCGTGCGCGCCGCCTACCAGGAGCTCGAGGGGCACTTCGCCTTCGTGGTCGTCCACCGCGACCATCCGGAGCAGCTCGTCGGCGCGCGGGTCCAATGCCCGCTGATCGTCGGCGTGGGCGACGGGGAGATGTTCCTCGCCTCGGCTGCGACCGCGTTTCTGCGCGAGACGAACCGGCTCCAGCTGATCGAGGACGGCGAGATCGTCTCGATCACGCCCGAGGGCGCGACCTTCACCTGCGTTCAGAACGGCTCCGACCCGCTCGAGCGCGACGTGATCACCGTCGACTGGGACGACGAGGCCGCCGAGAAGTCCGGTTACGAGACCTTCATGCTCAAGGAGATCTACGAGCAGCCGGAAGGCGTTCGCGAGACGATCGGCGATCGCGTCCGCCACGGCAAGCTGCTGCTCGAGAGCCTCGGTCTCTCCGATCGGCAGATCAAGAACCTGCGCCGGATCGTGATCCTCGCGTGCGGCACCTCGTACCACGCCGGCGTCGTCGGCCGCTACGTGATCGAGGAGTGG
>JBKPQP010000030.1:0-7085 GCA_046734155.1 Actinomycetota bacterium
GGAAGGCGGCGTGGCGAATGTGCTCGTCATCGCGAACGAGACAGTCGTCGGCGATCCGTTGCTCGACCGAATCCGCGAACGTGCGGCCCGCTCGCCGGCGAGCTTCCTGATCATCTGCCCGCAGAGCGATCCGTCGAGCGCGGAGCACCCCGAAGCCGAGCGGCGCTTGCGGCGCGCCCTGGCCATCCTCCGGGCCGAGGGGATCGACGCCCACGGTCAGGTTGCGCACCCGGATCCCTACACGGCGGCGATGCAGGCGATCCACGACGAGCGCACCGACGAGATCATTGTCTCGACCTTCGCTCCCGATCGCTCGCCCTGGATGAAGCGGAACCTGATCCAGCGGCTGCACAACGACTCGAAGCTGCCGGTCGAGCACGTCGTGCTGGAGGAAGCGCCGGTCCAGTGAGCGCTCACGCCGAAGCTCACCACGGGCCGCCGATCGCCAATCAGAGCTCGCGGGTCGATGCCCCGACGCTCGGGATGCTCTTGTTCATCGCGTCGGAGGTCATGCTCTTCGGCTCGTTTTTCACCATCTACTTCTTCGCGCGGGTCGTGGCCGGACCGGCCGAGTGGCCACCCCCACCGTTCCACCTACCCGTCTTCGTCGCGGGGATCAACACCGCGATCCTGGTCACGTCGAGCTTCACGATGCACTGGGCGCTACAGGCGATCAAGCGCGGGAACCGCGCCGGGCTGCAGGCCGGTCTCGTCCTCACGGTCGCGCTCGGCCTGACCTTCCTGCTGACGCAGATCCTCGAGTACTCGAGGGTCGGCTTCTCGCCGCAGGACGGCGCGTTCGGTTCGACGTTCTACGGCTTGACGGGGTTGCACGGAGCACACGTGTTCGTCGGTCTGACCATCCTCACGTTCGCCACGATCCGCGCCTTCCGAGGCCACTTCACGCCTGACGACCACCGAGGAGTCGAGATCTCCGGGATCTACTGGCACTTCGTCGACGTAATGTGGATTGTGGTCTACACGACCGTGTACATCCTCTAGTCGATGATCAACCCGCTGCGCAGCGAAGCCGAGGCCTATCGCTTCCTGCTGCTGACGGTGGGGTACTTCGCGGCGATAGCGATTGCGGCACTCGCCATCGGCAAGTGGGCGGGGTTCATCGTGTTTCTCGTGCTCACGCTGGCCGCGGCCACTTACGTCGTGCGCGCGACCAGGACCGAGCCGCCGAGGCAGGCGGTGCCTTCGCGCCGCGGGCGGGCTAACGAGCGCCGGATCCTCGTGATCGCGAACGAGACGGTCGGCGGGGATCGCCTCCGGGAGGAGATCAGCCGGCGCTCGGAGGGCTACGACGAGCAGGTGCTCGTCGTCACGCCAGCACTGAACTCCCACCTCCGCCACTGGGCCTCGGACGAGGACAACGCACGCGTGGAGGCGCAGAAGCGGCTCGACGCGAGCCTGGCACGCCTACAGGCCGGCGGGATCGACGCCAAGGGCGAGGTTGGCGACGCGGAGCCGCTCCAGGCGATGGAGGACGCCCTCCGGCTCTTCGGCGCGGACGAGATCATCATCTCGACCCACCCCGAGGGCCGCTCGCACTGGCTCGAGAAGGGCATCGTCGAATCAGCCCGTGAACGCTTCGCGGTCCCGATCACGCATGTCGTGGTCGACCTGGAAGCTGAGCGGGAAGAGGTCCGGGAGCCGGAACCCTCGTAGCTACTTCTGCTGCTTGATGAAGTCGACGAGCTTCTGGGCCTGGTCCTGCGGGACTTGGCCCTTTTTGATCACCGAGGTCATCACGCCCGGCTGGTAGCCCTTCACGATTTCCAGGTCGGGGTCGATGATCGAGTCCAGCAGGTACTTCTCGTCGGCAGTCACCGTCTTGCCGTTCGTGAGCTGGACCTTGCTCCCGTAGAGCCCCTTGAAGGTCGGGCCCGTCGATTTCGAGCCGTCGAGCGAGTGGCAGCCCTGGCAGCCGAGTGACGCGTAGAGCGCTTGGCCGCCCGTGCCCGTGACTGCGATCCCGGGGCACGCCTGCTTGTCCGTGCTGGCCGCGCACAGCGCCACGTAGGCGGCGACGTCATCGGCCTGCTGGCCCTTCACCAGATTCGCCGGCATGCCGCTGCCCTTCGTCGGATACTTGATCTGGTCGCGGACGACGTTCTCGATCGCGCTCAGCTTGTAACCCTCCGCTTTCGACTGGGCGAACGCGGCATCGAGATTCGGGCCCACGGTTCCGCGTGACTGAGCGTCTTTGAGCGTGTGACAACTCCCGCAGCGTCCGTCGCCCAGGAAGATCTTCTTCCCGGCACTCGAGTTGCCTCCGCTCGTCGCCCCGCCGGTGCCGCAGCCGGAGGCGATGACGACGATCAGCGCTGCGAGGAAAGCGCCGCCGGCTGCCCGCAAGCTACGAGGCGGAGGCGCCGGTCTTGGCCAGAGCCTCGTCGCGAGTCGGATGGATCGTGAAGACGCGGTCGAGCCCGGTGATCTCGAAGATCTTCGTGATGTTGCGGTCACTGCACACGAGCGAAAGCCGGCCGTCCTGGACGCGAAGCCGCTTGACACCTCCGACGAGGACGCCGAGCGTCGTCGAGTCGATGAACGTCGTCTTTGTGAAGTCGACTACGACGTCCTTCGCGCCCTTCTCGATCACGTCGAGGAGCTGCTGCTTGAACTCGGGCGCCGTGTAGAGGTCGACCTCGCCGGCCAGCGCGATTACGTAGGTCGTTTCGTCGACCTTCTCTGTCTGCACGTCGAAGTTCATCCGCCCCTCACCGCGCGGGAGTCTAACCCGACGACTGCTGAGTCTTCAGGAGCTGGATCTGCTGGCGCGCCTGAGCTGCCTCTGCGCTCCCGGGCGAGAGCTTGATGATGCGGTGGTAGGCCTTGAGCGCCACGGCGTTGTTCTGCGACTGGTAGGCCGCGTTCGCGAGCAGCAGCTGAAGCAGCACGTCGTCCGGAGAGTTGACGGCCAACCGCTGGTAGAGCTGCGTCGCGCGCGCGTACGAGCTCTGGAGGCCCGAGTACAGTTGCGTCAGTTTCTGGTTGGCCGCGGTCGTCAGCTCCGAGTCGATCCTTCCCGGTTGGAGCGCACGGCCGAGCGCGGTGTTCCCAGGAGGCGAGAACGTCGTCCCTCCGGTGCTCGAGGTCACCTCGTCCTGGATTGCGGCCGCCTGGTCGCGGTCCCGGCTCGCCCGGCCCTCGTAGTCGCCGGCGACGGTGCGCATGTACTCGTAGTCCTTCGGGCGGACCTTGAGGTACTGCTCGCCGGCCGCGATCGCCTGATCGAGGTTGCCGTCCTGGCGATAGGCGTCGGCCAGCTCCTTGTAGGCGACGAGGTCGCCCTTGTCGATCTTCTTCTGTGCGTCACTCACGGACGGGCCGCTCGTGCCGCCGCTGCTGCCCTGCAGGATGTCGCCCAGCCCGAGCCCGCCGCCGCTGCCGACGCCGAAGACGACGAAGCCGACCGCGAAGCTGAGCGCAAGGAGGACGAAAACCCACTTCGCCTGGCGCCGCAGCTTGGGGAAGAACATCTCCCCTTCGATCGCGCTGTACTCGGTGCGCGCCGGAGCAGACCGCGTGCGCTCGCGCGGACGCGGTGCTTTTCGCACAGGGGTCTGGCTGCCACGACGTGCTCCGGATCGGGCCATGGTTCCTAGACTAGCTCGGGTTCGGCGACGTTGGCCCAGTCGAAGCGGTTCCCGAGCTCGCGCAGGCGGTCTCGCGTGGCCTCGTCGCAGAGCGCGCCGGCGAGGCCGGCCTCGAATGCGGCGCTGGGGTGGACTCCGAGAGAGCGGGCCGCGTGGTAGTCGCGTGTCAGGTCCGTGTCGAACATCGCAGGGTCGTCGGTAGAGATCGAGCACAGCACGCCCGCCTCGACGAGCTTCGGCAGCGGATGCTCGGCGAGCGAGGGGACGGCGCGGGTCCGGATGTTCGACAGCGGTGTGACGTCCAGCACGACCTGCCGCTCGGCGAGCTCGGCGACGAGCTCGGGATCCTCGATCGCGCGGATGCCGTGCCGGATGCGATCGGCCTTCAGCGCATCGAGCGCTCCGCGAATGGATTCGGGGCCGACGACCTCGCCCGCGTGTGGAACCGATCCCAGCCCCTCGGCCTTGGCCAGCCCGAACACGGTCCCGTACGGCTCGGGCGGATACTGAGCCTCGAGGCCGCCCAGGCCGACGCCGACGACGCCTCGCTCCCGGTAGGCAGCCGAGTGCCGGACGACGCCCTCCGCCGCCTCGTCGCTCGCTCCGCGGTAGATGTCGGGCGTAAGGCGAACCGTGACCCCATGCAGCTCCTCGGCCTCCTCCGCGCCGTCGCAGTAGCCGGAGAAGATCTCGTCCCAGTCCAACCCTCGCGCGACACGCTCCGCGGGCGAAAAGATCCCCTCTATGTAGACGGCGCCGTGCCCGGCCGCCTCCTCGGCGTAGTCGACGACCACCTGCCGGAAGTCCTCGGCGGTGCGGAGCGCGTTCGTGGTCAGGATCCAGATCTCGATGAAGTGCTCGAAGTCCCGGTACTCGTAGAGCGACGCAAGCCCCTCGACGCTGTCCGCGGGCAGCGCGTAGTCGTTGCGGCGCGCTATCTCGAGCAGGGTCGCCGCTCTGACCGTCCCCTCGAGGTGGACGTGGAGCTCGATCTTCGGCCAAGCCGTCGCTTGCGAGGCCGACATCAGGCCGCGCGAATCTGGGTCAAACACGAGCGCAACAAGGTCATTCGGTGAGCGGCTCGCCCGGCAACACGCCCTGCGCGGCCCAGCGCTTCTCGAAGAAGACGGCCGCCCAGATCGAGCCTTCGAAGAGCAGCAGGACTGGGATCGCCTGCAGCGTCATCGAGACGAAGTCGACGCCCGGAAGCAGGACGACGATGATGACGCAGATCCCGATCCCGATCCGCCGGTTGTTCCGCAGCCGCGACGCGGAGACGATCCCGAGCCGCACGAGCCCGAGGATGAAGATCGGCAACTCGAAGAGGAGCCCGCAGGCGAGGATCGTGACGATCGCGAACGAGTAGTAGTCCTTCGCCCGCACCTGCGCGTTGTAGAGGTCCGAGTCGAAGTTCAACAGGAACGGGATCGCCGTCGGGAGGACGACCCAGTAGGCGAAGGCCATCCCGATCGCCAGGAGCACGGTCGCCACGAGGACGAGGTGGAAGACCGTCCGCTGGTGCTTCTCCTCGAAGGCGGGTGCCAGGAACGCCCACAGCTGCCAGACGAGGATCGGGATCGCGAGCGCGATCGCCGCGTAGAACGCGACGTTGAACGAGGTCGTGAACGGCTCGGTCGGGCTGAGCGTGATCGGCTTCGTGCCCTCGGGGAGCGGCTTCGAGAGCCAGCCGATGATTGTGTCCCTGAAGGCGTAAGTGATGATGAAAAGCACGACGACGGCGCCCAGCGAGATGATCAGCCGCGTCCGCAGCTCCTCGAGATGCTCGACGAGCGACGCTTCCTCACCGTGAGCGAGGCGCCGCGGCAGCCGTTTCATGAGTTAGGAGACTGAGTCGCGTTCGCGCGGCGGGGGCCCGGCGACGGGCTCGTCGTCGGCGGCCGGCGGCAGCTCGCGCGGCTCGTCGTCATCGTCCTTGCCGGTGACCGAGTCCTTGAACTCGCGCATGCCCCTACCGAGGGAGCGCCCCATCTCGGGGAGCCGCTTCGGCCCGAAGACCACGAGCAGGACGATCAGGATGATGATCGCGCCCTGCCAACCGATGTTTCCGGGCATAGGCCAAGGGTAGCACTGTCGGCGGTCGCGAAAGGGTTAGCTACGATGACACGAAGCGAAGCAAAAACCCGCTTCGGGAAAGGGTTTTGGACCGCACAAAGTGGCACTGCTGGAACTGAGAGACCTGCGCGTCTCGCTCGAGGACGGAACCGAGATCGTCAAGGGCGTCGACCTGGCCGTGAGCCCGGGTGAGATCCACGCGCTGATGGGCCCGAACGGCTCGGGCAAGTCGTCGCTCGCCTACGCGCTGATGGGTCACCCCGCATACGAGATCACGGGCGGCGAGGCGCTCTTCGACGGGGAGGACATCGCCGAGATGGGCGCCGACGAGCGCGCCCAGGCCGGGCTCTTCCTCGCCTTCCAGTACCCGCACGCGATCCCGGGCGTCACCGTGACGAGCTTCCTGCGCTCGGCGATCAACGCGATTCGCAAGGCGAAGGCGGGCGGAGAGGACGACCCGATTCCGATCCCCGAGTTCCGCAAGGAGCTGCTCGGCGCGATGGAGCATCTGAAGATCCCGCGCGAGCTGGCGCAGCGCTACCTCAACGACGGATTCTCCGGCGGCGAGAAGAAGCGCGTCGAGATCCTGCAGATGGCGATGCTGAAGCCGCGGATCGCGGTGCTCGACGAGACCGACTCAGGACTCGACATCGACGCGCTGCGGATCGTCGCGAGCGGCGTCCGCGAGCTCGTCGGCCCCGAGACCGGCGCGCTCGTGATCACGCACTACCAGCGGATCCTCAACCATGTGAAGCCCGATTTCGTGCACGTCTTCGTCGACGGGCGTATCGTTGAGGAAGGCGGGCCAGAGCTCGCACACAAGCTCGAGGCGGAGGGCTACGAGGCCTTCACGCCGGAAGGAGCTGAGGCCTAGTGGCCTTGACAGAGACTGAAATCGTTGCCGGAATAGGCAACGAGTACAAGTACGGATTCCACGATCCCGAGGACTACTTCTTCAAGTCGGGCCGCGGCCTGTCCCCCGAGCTCGTCGCGGCGATCTCCGAGCACAAGAACGAGCCGGACTGGATGCGCAAGTTCCGGCTCAAGTCGCTGGAGTATTTCCAGGCCCGGCCTCTGCCTGCCTGGGGCGGCGACCTGACCGGGATCGACTTCGACAACATCTTCTATTACATCCGACCGACCGAGAAGCAGGCGAACTCCTGGGAAGACCTCCCGCCGGACATCAAGAACACCTGGGACAAGCTCGGCATCCCGGAGGCGGAGAAGAAGTACCTCGCAGGCGTCGGCGCGCAGTACGAGTCCGAGGTCGTCTACCACAAGCTGAAGGAGGACCTCGAGGCGCAGGGCGTGCTCTTCCTCGACATGGATTCGGGCCTGCGGGAGCACGAGGACCTGGTCAAGGAGTACTTCGGGAAGATCATCCCGCAGAACGACAACAAGTTC
>JBKPQP010000031.1:0-3462 GCA_046734155.1 Actinomycetota bacterium
TCGGCCAGCTCGTCGTCGAGGCCGCGGCCGAACTGGAGCGCGTACTCCAGCGCGCGCTCCCGGTTGTCGAGGCCCGCGCGGATCGACTCGGCGAGCACCTCGGAGAGCTCACGCAGCGTGTCCGGCCCGAGGTCGCGCCGCGCCACGTTCGCGCCGAGCGGCAGCGGCAGGCCCGTCTCCGCGAGCCACCACTCGCCGAGGTCGACGACCTTGTGCAGCCCGGCCGCCCCGTAGGTCAGCTGACCCTCGTGGATGACCAGTCCCGCCTCGGCCTGGCCGGACAGAACCTCGTCCATGATCCGGTCGAACGGCACCTCGCGCCAGCGGAAATCGCCGAGCCGCAGCTGGAGCGTGAGGAACGCGGTCGTCATCCGCCCGGGGACAGCGATCTCGACGCGGCGCAGAGCGTCCTCGCCGAGCTGCTGGCGCGCGACGACGATCGGCCCGTATCCGGAGCCCATGCTCGCCCCGTGCGGAAGCAGCACGTACTTGTCCTGGACGTGCGGATACGCGTGCAGCGAAATCGCCGTCACCTCGAGCCGGCCCTCGAGCGCCCACTCGTTCAGGGTCTGGATGTCCTGGAGGACGTGCTCGAACTCGAACCCGCGCGCGTCGACCTCGCCCTTGGCGAGGCCCCAGAACATGAACGCGTCGTCGGGATCGGGGCTATGGCCCAGGCGGATCAACAAAGCCGCGCGAGCCTACCTGCCGAAGAACCAGCGCTCGAGCGGTCCCAGCAGCTCCTTGCGCGTGAAGGGCCTGATGTGCTCCGGCCGGCCGTCGTCCTCGGACACGCGGGCATCGTCGTCGAGAATCCCGTTCGCCTGGTCGAGCACGTCCTCGAGCTCGTGACCCTCGAAGACGTAGTCGTCGGCTCGAGGCTCGTCGCTCGGCCGGTGCTGCGGGTTCACGGCGCGCCCAACCGCCCACACGCCGCCTTCCTTGCGCTCGATCCAGACGACGATGCGCTCCTCGGTCCCGGACTCGTCGAACCCGTGCAGCTCGCGCTCCGCGAACCGCGAGGCGGTCGACAGCTTGCGCATAGGGCCAGGATACAATCGCCTTCGAATGGCGCGGCTCTCGGAGCTCTTCAAGAGTCCCTTCTCGTTCCTGTTCACCCGGTCAAGCCAGGAGGACCGTGTCTCCGCGTACGTGATCCGCGAGCATGAGCGCGGGCGTTCTCTTGGCGAGATCCTCGAAGATCCGTACGTGCGCAACCGGTGCACGCCGCAGGAGATCGAGCGGCTCCTCGATCGCCCGGAGCTGATCCGCGCGCTGGGCGACGACGCCGTCTCTGGCGTCCGCACAGAGCGCGCCTAGACTCGCTTCCCGACCTTCTTCTTTGTTGCAAGCTCGATCGCGCGGGCGCCGATCGCGACGTCCCATGCAGCGAGGCCGTTCGACTTGAAGAGGACGATGTCGTCCGGCGAGCTCCGGCCTGGAAGCTCTCCGGAGACGACCTCGTGCAGCTCGTGCACCTCGAGCCAGTCGAGGACTCCACGCTCGACGGGCTCGATCAGGTCGCCCGACTCGATCTGGGCCTGCTCGATGGAGTCGCAGCAGACGAGGACGGCCCGCTCGAGCACCACGTTGTCGAGCTCACGCGCCTTCGGCCTGTTCGCGCCCACGGCGCAGACGAGCGTGCCGGGCTTCAGCCACTCCCCGCGCAGGACGGGGTCGTCCGAGGTCGTGACCGTGACGACCACGTCTTGCTCAGCCGGATCGCGGTGGCTCTCACCGGGCTCGGCCCCGACCTTGTCGCAGAAGGCGAGCAGGCTCTTCTCGGTGCGGCAGTAGGCGACGACGTGCTCGATTCCGGGGAGCGCTTCCCGGATGCACGCCACCTGGCTCTCCGCCTGCCAGCCGCAGCCAATCACGCCCAGCGTCTTCGCCTCCTCACGCGCGAGGTGCTTCGCAGCGACTCCGCTCGCTGCGCCCGTGCGCAGCTGGCCCATTCGGTCTGCCTCGATCACGGCCGCGAGCTCCGCCTGCTCGAGGTCGAAGAGCACGACAACGAAGGGCGTGCCGGCAGGAAGCGCGGTATACGACTTGAGCCCGGCGAGCCCGAGCTCCGCGTCCACGGCGGACATGACCGCGAGCGCGCCCTCGCCGGCGCGGGTCCGCTGGCGCGGACGGTTCCTGATCGCACCGCGCGCCTGCCGCTCGAAGCACGCCTCGATCGCCGCGAGCGCGTCGGCCGGCGTGAGCAGCTTCTCGATGTGGGCTTCGGTCAGGTAGAGAGGCAGAGCCCGAGTCTAAGAGGCGTAGCCTGAGACCAAGGTCCATTCGCTTCAACGAAGGGAGAGGACATGACCATTCGAGACATGCTCGAGGCGCACCCTGCCCGCACGGCGCTCGACCGTGACTCGCTCCTGCGCTGCATCGAGGAGTGCATCGACTGCGCAGCGACCTGTACGAGCTGCGCCGACGCCGATCTCGCCGAGCCGGACGTGGCGGAGATGGTCCGCTGCATTCGACTCTGCCTCGACTGCGCCGACGCCTGCGGTGCAACAGCCCGAATCCTGATCAGACAGACCGAGCCGGACCTCGGCGTCCTCCGCGCGGAGACCGAGGCTTGCCTCGTTAGCTGTCGGGCGTGCGCGGAGGAGTGCGACAAGCACGCCGCTCACCACGAGCACTGTCGCATCTGCGCCGAGGTTTGCCGTCGCTGTGAGCAGGCCTGTGAGGCCTTGCTCGCGACGATTCGCGGCTAGTCGAGCCCTATTGACGCTGCGTCACATCGTCCTGCACGACGATCCGGCGACGGTCCGCGCGCACCACCGCTGCCCATGGGACGACATCGTTCGTCCGAATCCGGGCGCCTGACTCCGGCGCTCCGATGCCGAGCCGCTCGAGGAGGCCGAGCGGCCCGACGACGATCCCGGTGACCTTCAGCGTCCGCTGGGTGAGCTCGCCCCGGAGGTCGTGGACATGGCCGAGCACCCGACCCGACTCGGTGGCTACAACGGTGCCGAGGAGGTCTGTGAATCGCATCAAGATCCAGGAATCCACTCGACCCATTTGCGCGCGCGGTCGTCGCCCCGGCCGAGCCGAAGCTCGCGAGCTGTCTTCCGAAGGTGCACCGCCGCATCGATCTTCTCGACCTCTTCCCAGGGCACGCGCACGGTTCCGCCGGGTGTGATGAACGCTGCGAGGCGTCCGATCCGGCCGCGCCCTCGCCAAACCGGTGGCCCCACGAGAATCGCCACTACGCGAGGCTTGCCTTCTCGGAGGCCCTCGAGCTCGAGGTCGTCGACATTTCCGCAACGCCGGCCTTCGCAATCGACCAACTGGTGGTCGAGCAGTCCGAGGCCGAGATCGAGCTCTCGCGGCGCGCTCATCCCTGCCCCTGGTGGGTGACGATCATCAGCGGAATCGCGGTGATGGCGACGACGAGGATCACGACCAGGTAGAGCAGACCCAGCGCGTTGGCGAGCCGACCGTTCACGTACCGCCCCATGT
>JBKPQP010000032.1:0-2586 GCA_046734155.1 Actinomycetota bacterium
GATCAGCCGCTGGTCGATGCGGTCGAGGTTCGGAGCAGCGCTGACCGCGCCCCGCCGCCGCTCGCGTAGCTCAGGTCTGCGCAATGCGAGGCTTTACTACCACTCGCCCTCGCATCGCGCAAGAGCGAACCGTCTCCGCTAGCCGAAACGGCCACGACCGGGGACAGTCCCGGCCCTGTCCGAAATGGGCGAAGGGTGGCGGGCGATCATCGACCTCATTCGAGTCGTGCAGCGTCGCACTACCGGCACCGAGGCGGGCTTTGCCCGGCTCGGTCACAGCGGCTCGAGGTAGGCCAGTTGTAACGCGCACTCAGTGACCGGCCCCAGCCACGGTGGACTCCATAGGCGGTGGCAAGGAGGGGGCTCATGGGGGAACCAGGGTTCCCCCATGCCCCTTAGTCGATCCTCGCCATCACGTGCTTGATCTGCGTGTAGTCCTCGAGCGAGTACGCGCTCAGGTCCTTGCCATAGCCGGACTGCTTGTAGCCGCCGTGCGGCATCTCCGAGACAAGCGGGATGTGGTCGTTGATCCAGACCGTCCCGAACTGGAGCTTGCGCGCCGCGTTCAGCGCGCGGCCGATGTCCCGCGTCCAGACCGAGGCGGCGAGGCCGTAGTTCACATCGTTGGCCCAGGCGATCGCCTGGTCGTCGTCGGCGAACCGCTGCACGGTGACGACCGGCCCGAAGACCTCGCGCTGGACGATCTCGTCCTCCTGCCCGACCTCGGTCACGACCGTCGGCTTGACGAAGAAGCCCCGGTCGCCGTTCGTCCCGCCTCCGGTGAGCACCTTCGCGCCCTTCGCGCGGTCGAGGAACCCCAGCACGCGCTCCTGCTGGTCCTTCGAGATGACCGGGCCCATCTCGATCTCGTCGCCCTCGGCCGGGTCGCCGACATGCAGCGACTCGACCATCGGCACGAGCTCGTCGAGCAGCTTGTCGTAGATCTTCGGCCCGGCGACCACGCGCGAGGCGGCGGTGCAGTCCTGACCGGAGTTCCAGTAGCCCGCGATCTTGATTCCCTCGGCGACTGCGGCCGGGTCGGCGTCGTCGAAGACGAGTACCGGCGCCTTCCCGCCCAGCTCGAGGTGCACCCGCTTCAGGGTCTCCGCCGCGGTGCGCGCGATCTCCTTGCCGGTCGCGACGTCGCCGGTCAGCGAGACCATGCGCACGTCCGGGTGCTTCACGATCCCCTCGCCGACGGGGACGCCGTCGCCGGTGATCACGTTCAGCACACCCGGCGGCAGGATCTCAGCGGCGAGCTCGGCGAAGCGCAGCGTCGTCAGCGGCGTCTGCTCCGACGGCTTGACGATCTGCACGTTCCCCGCCGCCAGCGCCGGCCCGATCTTCCACACCGCCATCATCAGCGGGTAGTTCCAGGGCGCGATCCCGCCGACGATCCCGAGCGGCTCGCGCCGGATCATGGACGTGTAGCCCTTCATGTACTCGCCGGCCGACTTGCCCTCGAGCACCCGCGCCGCGCCGGCGAAGAAGCGGAGGTTGTCCGCCGAGACCGGCATCTCGTCGCGCGCGTAGCCAAGCGGCTTGCCGACGTTCTGCGACTCGAGCTCGGCGAGCTCCTCGGTGTTGTCGTCGATTGCCGCCGCGAGCTTCAACAGCGCCTCGGAGCGCTCCTGCGGCGTCGTCTCGAGCCACTCGGGGAGCGCCTTCTTCGCCGCCTCGACGGCCCGGTCGACGTCGGCCTGCGTCCCGCTTGGGACCTCGGCGATGACCTCGCCCGTCGCGGGATTCAGCACCTCCATCGTGCCGCCCTCGATCGCGTCCACCCATTCGCCGCCGACGAAATTCTTGTGCTGAGAAACGGTCACGCTCATCACAAACCCTCCCGGTCGAATCCGCGGCTCAGCCTACTACTCACGGCGCAGGATGCCGGACTCCTGGGTCAGGCGCTGTGAGATCACCACGGGGATGATGGTCAGGACGACCACGACGAAGACGACCGCATTCACCTCGGGCAGCTGCTGGCCGAGTCGGATCTTCCCGAGGATCCAGATGGGCAGCGTGTTCTGCGCCCCGGCGGTGAAGAGGGTCACGATCACCTCGTCGAACGAGAGCGCGAACGCGAGCAGCGCCCCCGAGATCAGCGCGGTCGAGAGCACCGGGAAGGTGACGAAGCGGAAGGTCTGCCAGCCGTCTGCGCCGAGGTCCATCGAGGCCTCGATCAGCGACGGCGACGTTCGGCGCAGCCGCGCCAGCACGTTGTTGTAGACGATCACGACGCAGAAGGTCGCGTGACCCACGACGATCGTCCAGAGCGAGAAGTTCACGCCGCCGAACGTGAAGAAGGACGAGAGCGCGATCCCCGTGATCACCCCGGGAAGCGCGAGCGGGAGCACGAGCAGGAACGAGAAGATCTCGCGCCCGAAGAACTGGAAGCGCGAGATCGCGACCGCCGCCATCGTGCCGAGCACGAGCGCGATCGCCGTCGCGGCGAACGCGGCCTTCAGCGAGAGCAGCAGCGCGTCGCGCGCGTCGGGGTCGTTCCATGCGACCCGGAACCAGCGCAGCGTGACCCCGGGGATCGGCCAGCTCTGGATGTTCGACGTGTTGAAGGCGTAGACCAGGATG
>JBKPQP010000033.1:0-4121 GCA_046734155.1 Actinomycetota bacterium
AGCAAAGGGGGTGAACATGCACCACGGACGAAGACACTTCCGCCATCGCGGCGTCGGTCGCCGATGGTACGAGCCCGAGCGCGTTCTCGAGCGGCTCGAGGAGTACCAGCGCGACCTCGAGCAGGAGCTCGCAGACGTCGCCGACCTGATCAAGCGGCTCAAGGAGTCGCAGCCCCAGACGGCGTAGGCCGCCGTCAGTCCGCCGCGGAGGTGGGTTCGGCCCGCCTCCGCCCCGGGGCTAGACCTTCGCCTCTTCCTTCTCTTTCTTCGAGTCTTCGATCAGCTTCTGCGCGACGTGGCTCGGCACCTCGTCGTAGCGCAGGAACTGCATGTGATAGTCGCCGCGGCCGCCGGTCATCGACGTCAGCGCCTGGCCGTAGGTGAGCATCTCGGCCATCGGCACCTCGGCCTTGATCCGCGTCATGCCTGCGGTCGGTTCCATGCCCTGAAGCCGGCCGCGCCGCGAGTTGAGGTCGCCGTTGACCGAGCCGACCGTGTCGTCGGGGACCGTGACATCGACCTCCATGATGGGCTCGAGCAGCACCGGGTCCGCCTGCTCATAGGCTTGCTTGAACGCCATCGAGCCCGCGACCTTGAACGCCATCTCCGACGAGTCGACCGTGTGGTACGAGCCGTCGACGAGCAGGACGCGGACCCCTTGCACCGGAGCGCCGGCGAGCTCACCCTGCGCCATCGCCTCCTGGATGCCCTTGTCGACCGCCGGCCGGAAGCCCTGCGGGATGACCCCGCCGACGATCTTGTCGACGAACTCGTAGCCGGTGTGGCCCTCGATCGGCTCGAGCACGATGTGCGCGTCGCCGAACTGGCCGCGCCCGCCGGTCTGCTTCTTGTAGCGGCCGTGGCCTCGAGACTCCTTGCGGATCGTCTCCAGGTATGGCACGCGAGGCGGATTGAGGTCGACCTCGACGCCGAAGCGGCGCTTCAGCCGGTCGACCGCGACCTCTACGTGCATCTGCGTCATGCCCGAGACGAGCTGCTCGCCGGTCTGCGGATCCCGCCGCAGCTGAAGCGTGGGGTCCTCCTCACTCAGTCTGCGGAGCGAGGTCGCGACCTTCTCCTCGTCGCCCTTCGCCTTCGGCGTGATCGCAAAGCTCATCACGGGGTCGGGAAAGTCGAGGCTGGGAAGCTCGATCTGCTGGTCCGAGTCGAGCAGTAGGTCGCCGGTCATGACGTCCTTCAGCTTCGCAACCGCGCCGAGGTCGCCCTCGCCGAACTCGTCTGCGGTCTCATGCTCCTTTCCCTGGAGCGTGAGGAGCGCGCCGACCCGCTCCTTGCCATGCGTTCGCACATTGGCGAGCGTCGCGTCGGAGGAGACGGTGCCCTTCAGGACGCGAAAGATGTTGATCCGGCCCGCGAACGGATCGGCGACGGTCTTGAAGATGAACGCCGCGTCGTTCGCACCCTCGACGTCGATCGGCGAGCCCTTCTTTGCCGGCGAGGGCACGCCTTCGACCAGGAGGTCGAGGACCGCTGTCGTGCCCAGGTTCTTCGTCGCGACGCCGCACATGACCGGGAACAGCTCACCGCGGGTGACGGCGCTCTTGAGGGCGGACGCGACCTCCTCCGGCGACAGCTCCTGCCCGTCCAGGTAACGCTCCATCAGAGCCTCGTCCGTCTCGACGACAGAGTCGAGGAGCTGCGTTCGGTATTCCTCCACCTGACCCGCCAGCTCGGCCGGGATGTCGCCCGGCTTGCCCTCTCGGTCCCCCTCGGGGCTCGTGTAGCTCGTCATGTGCAGGACGTCCACGATTCCCGTCAGCTCGTGCTCCGCACCGATCGGCAGGTGGACGGCAACGCACTGTGTCCCGAACTGCCCGCGCAGCTGCTCGAGGACCCGGAAGAAGTCCGCGCGTTCGCGGTCGAGCATGTTCACGAAGATCACGCGCGCAAGGCCCAGCTCCTCTGCGCGGGCCCAGTTCCGCGTGGTCTGCACCTCGACGCCCATGACGCCGCTGACCGTGACGAGAGCGCCCTCGACGACGTGCAGCGCCGCGATCGCGTCGCCCTGGAAGCTGGGCTCGCCCGGCGTGTCGATCAGGTTGATCTTGCGGCCCTGCCACTCGAGGTGGCAGAGCGTGTCCGCGATCGACATCTGGCGCTGCTGCTCGTCCTCGTCCCAGTCGGAGATCGTGCTGCCCTGCTCGACCACGCCGAGCCTGTTCGTCGCGCCGGCCTGGAACAGCATCGCCTCGACGAGCGAGGTCTTGCCTGTGCCGCGGTGACCGACGACGGCGACGTTGCGGATCTTTCCGGGCTCGACTGCGGACATGAAAACTCCTTTTCGGCTGGTGTGCGGCGATCTTAGCGGGGGGTCAGCCAATGTCACGCTTCCGTCGCGAACGCGCGACAGACACGTGCGCCAGCCGCCAATAGGATTGTCCGAGGGAGGAGGTGGGATGCGCCTTAAGAGGGGCCGTCAGTCCCCATCGCCGCGCGACGGGGCTCCCGAGAGACGAGCCTTCAAGCGCAGGATCGCCTTGGTGTGCAGCTGCGACACGCGCGACTCGGTGACGCCCAGCACTTCGCCGATCTCCCGCAGCGTCAGCTCCTCGTAGTAGTAGAGCGTGACGACGAGCTTCTCGCGCTCGGGCAAGCGCGCGATCGCCTCTCCGAGCGCCTCCTTGAGCTCCGTCTGCGCGAGGGCGGCCTGCGGTTCGGGGCCCTGCGTGTCCTCGATCGTGTCGATCAACGCGACCTGGTCGCCTCCGGACGACGAGATCGTCCACAGCTCGTCCAGTGCGGCGATCGACGAACGCGAGATCTCGGTCAGGCTCTCCTCGAGCTCGTCCGTGCCGATGCCGAGCTTCGCCGCGATCTCCTCGTCGGTCGGCGCGCGGTGCAGCTTCGCCTCGAGCTCGGCGATCGCCCGCTCGATGTGACGCGCCCGGGCGCGAACCGAGCGCGGCACCCAGTCCATCGCGCGCAGCTCGTCGATGATCGCGCCCTTGATCCGCGCGATCGCATACGTCTCGAACTTCACGTCGCGGTCGGGGTCGTACCTCTCGATCGCCCCGATCAGGCCGAGCAGCCCGTACGAGACGAGATCGCCCTCGTCGACGTGCGCGGGCAGACCGCTGCCGAGCCGGCCGGCGACGTATTTCACGAGCGGCGCGTACGTCAGGATCAGCCGATCGCGAACCGCCTTGTCCCGCGACTTGCGGAACTCCTGCCAGAGGGCGGCGGTTTCATCGGTCTGGACCACGCGTAGAGAATACGGCCCTCGGCAGCCGAATCCTCAGCGTGGGCGACTCGCGAGCAGCGCCCGCAGTCCCAATGTTCCGATCCAGAGCGCCAGCACAGCCGCCGCGACCCCGATCACGACCGCGGAACCGCCGGCCTTGATCGCCGTGAACGCGATGCCGATGAAAAAGACGGCGAGAAAGAGGAAGAGCACCCCGAGAACCCGCCGCTGAGCCGACACGCCGCGACTCTACTGGCCGCAAGGACCGCGACTACAATCGGAACGCAACCCAGGGGCGTAGCTCAACTGGCAGAGCACCGGTCTCCAAAACCGGGGGTTGCAGGTTCGAGTCCTGCCGCCCCTGTAGCCCTGATAGGGCCGAAACCCGCACTCTGGGCGGGTTTAGGCGTCTCAGGGCTCACTCTCTGTTTACCGCTTGAAACTGCTCAAGACCGCTGGACGCTGGGGCGCACTGGGCGCTAGGCGAGCGCTACTCGGGTGCGTGACAGACCGCCTCGACGTTGTGTCCGTCGAGGTCGATCACGTACCCGCCGTAGTAGTTCCCGTGGTAGCGCGGCCGAAGTCCGGGAGGGCCGTTGTCCGTGCCTCCGGCCGCGAGCGCCGCTGCGTGGAAGGCATCGACCGTCATCCTGTCCGAAGCGGCGAAGGCCAGGTGGAGCGGCGCCGCCGGCTCACCCTGTCTGATGTAGAAGTCGACCCGGCCCGGAGGGCCCCAGCCGACGCCTCCCCAAGCCTCGACCTCTTCGACGCCGAACGGCGCGAGCGCCTTACGGTAGAAGCGTCGACTCGCCTCGAGGTCGCGAACCGGGAGCGTGAGGTGATCGATAAAGACCTGGGCCGTTGACATCGCGGGGTCGCTCTAGATTACGTGGACGAACGCCGCCTAGTGGCACCGAGA
>JBKPQP010000034.1:0-45189 GCA_046734155.1 Actinomycetota bacterium
CCCGCTCGAGCCCGAGCTCGCGCTGCACCTCCTCGACCGGTTTACCCGGTTCATATGGGACAAGGTCTTGGACCGCGGGCTTGAAGAAGGACTCGGCTATCTCAGCGAACGCCATGACTGAAGCCTAATTCGCCGCGTGAGTTAGTCGAGGTCACGGCCCATGAGCATCGCGTCGACGTAGCGCCCGTCGATGAGATAGCGCCGCCGGAGCACCCCTTCCTCCTGGAATCCGAGCTTGCGGTAAAGCGCGATCGCAGGCGCGTTGTGCGGAAAGACGGTGAGCTCGAGCCTGACGATCCCGAGGCCGCGCGCCCACTTCACCGCTTCCTCGATCAAGGCCGAGCCGATTCCGTGGCGCCGCGCACGGGCCGCGACCATCAAGCCGAACTCGGCGACATGGCGGCTGAGCGGGCTGCGATCGCGTGCGATCGAGAGGCGGCCCACGATCCCGTCGGCGGTCTCCGCGACGAGGACCGCCACGTTCGCGTCCCGCTGAACGCCCCGTACGTTGCGCCGCTCGTCGCCGCGGGTCCGGTCGTAAGTCAGCCAGAGCTCCGGCTCGGCTGCGACCTCGCGACCGAGCTCGACGAGCGCGTCTGCGTCGGCGGGCACCGCGGGTCGGACGATCAGCCAGTCGCTCATGCGGGCACGACGATGCCATGCCCGCCGCGCCTTGGGTCACCCGCGGCCGCCAGCGAGCCGTCGGCGCGGCGCTCGACGGCCGCGGCGCCGCCGAAGTACAGGTTCCGCCGCCGCCAGCGGACGAGGTCGTAGCCGCGCGCTGCGAGGCGGTCGAGCTCGGCGGAGTCGGCGCCCCCCTCGCAATGCACCTGCCCGTTCTCGAAATGGATGCGCGGCGCCTCGATGGCCTCCTCGACAGAGAGCCCGTGATGCACGACGTTGACGACGATCTGCATGATCGCGCCACGCAGACGGATCGAGCCCGCACTGCCGACCACGAGGCGCGGAACACCGTCTCGAAGCGCGACCGAGGGCGCCATCATGCTCGTCAGCCGCGCCCCCGGCCGCGGTTCCCTCCCGGGCGGGTTGAGGTCGTACTCGCCGAGCATGTTGTTCATGTGGATCCCCGTACCGGGGACGATGACGCCGGAGCCGGCGCCGATCGAGGCAGTGAGCGACGCCGCGTTCCCACGCCCGTCGACCACGGAGATGTGCGTCGTGCCGGGTGCGCCCTCGGGCTCGAGAGGCCCGCTCTCCCGACTCTCGATCCGTGTCAGCGCAGCCCGCAGGCTGTCCACCGAGTAGAGCCGCCGCGCGAGGCCGCCGCGCTGGAGATCCGAGACGAAGCTCCCGCCCCGCACCCGGAGCTGCTCGCGCATCACGTCGACGAGAGCTGCAATCGCTGTGGCCCTGCCCGGACCGTCGTCGCCCGGAAGCCGGTCGAGCAGCGAGAGCCCGTACCCGATGAGGATGCCACCCGAGGACGGCGGCGGGTTGGACACGAACTCGTGGCGCTCGTAGGAAACGCGGATCGGCCGGCGCCAGATCACGCGATAGTCCGCGAGGTCGCCGCGCGTGATCAGCCCGCCGTTGGCGGCGAGGTAACGAACCAGCTCGCGGCCGAGCTCGCCCTCGTACAAAGCGCGGGCGCCTCCTTCCGCGAGCACCTCGAGCGTCGACGCCAGGTCGTCCATGATGATCCGCTCGCCCGCGCGCATCCGGCCGTGTTCGCCGTAGATCGCCCGGCCCTCCGGAGCGTGCCGGAGGATCAGGTCGATGATCGCGTGCAGGTACGCCTGCTGCGGTGTCAGCTCCACGCCTTGCCGCGCGAGCGCGATCGCCGGCTCGAAGAGACGCTTCCAGGGAAGCGTCGCGTAGCGCCTGTGCGCGGCCTCGAGCCCCGCGAGCGCCCCAGGCACCGCGCACGAGCCGGGCCCGATGAGGAAGACCTGATGCGTCGACCCGTCGAAATCGATGTCGATCGACTCCATGTGCGGCGCGGGCGGTTGCGTCGAGCCGCGCCCCGGCACCGAGACGAAGAAGTCGAGCAGACGGTCGCTTCGGTCGCGCGCCCGGTGGACGAGCAGGAAGCCGCCGGCCGCCGGGCCGGTGAGCGGGCTCTCGGCGACCCAGGAGACGAATGCCGCAGCGAGGCACGCGTCGACGGCGTTGCCGCCGTCCGCGAGGATCTCCGCCCCCGCCTCGGCGGTCAGCCTGTGGCCGGCTGCGATCGCCCCACGCATCGCGGGAAGCGTAAAGCGACCTGCGGGCACGCTAGGCTTGCGCAGACGTGCAGCGCGCGCATTTTCTTCTGCGCGAAGCGATGCTCGCAGCCGGCTCGGCCGCCTCGCTGGCAGCATTGCTCATCTGGTTGGGCCCCCCGGGGAACGACCTGGCTGCGCATGTCTACCAACGCACGGTCTTCCTGCACCACGGGTTCCAGCTCTGGAACAACTTCTGGTACGGCGGGCGCTACAGCTTCGTCACGTACAGCGTCCTCTACTACCCACTGGCCGCGGTGTTCGGGATCCGGGCGCTCGCAGTCATCTCGATCGGCATCGCCGCGCTCGCGTTCGCGATCGTCGTCTGCCGGCAGTTCGGGCCGCTCGCACGGTGGTCGAGCCGGACGTTCGCGGTCGTCTGGTCGCTGCTCGTCATCTCGGCCGCGTTCCCGTTCGCGCTCGGCTTCGCGCTCGGGCTCCTGGCGCTCGTCGCGCTCCAAGCCGGGAAGCGCTGGTGGTTCGGCGTGCTCGCCGTCCTCACCGTCGCCGCTAGCCCACTGGCGTTCCTGCTGCTGGCGATCTTCCTGGCAGGCATCGGGCTCGGAATGCTCGAGCGCGGGAAGCGGCTAATCGCCCCGGCGGCGATCATCGTCTTCGTCGCCGCCTGCCAGTTCCTGCTCATGCGCGCGTTCTCGGACGGCGGGCAGTACCCGTTCTCGGAGTTCGAGCTCGCCTGCATCCTCACGTTCTGCGTCCTCGGGGCGCTGCTCACGTGGCGGGTCGAGTACGCACGCGCGCTCCGCTGGTTCTTCGTCGCCTACGGAGTGGTCAGCCTCGGGGCGTACGCGTTCACGACCCCGCTCGGGGAGAACATCGCCCGCGTCCGGCTCGCCGCGCTGCCGATCGCCGTGCTCGTGCTCTCGCTGAGGCGGTGGCGCCCGCTACCGGTGGCGGCGCTCGTGCTCGTCTTGGCGACGATGTGGAACCTCGGCCCGCATGCCTGGGCGCTCTCGCGCAGCGCGCGCGAGCACGAGGCCGCGAGCGCCCCCTACTGGCAGCCCGCCGCGCGCTACCTCCACAAGCACTTGACGCCGTCTTACCGGGTCGAGACCGTCGACACCGCGGGCCACTGGGCGGCCGTTTACCTGCCTCGCGCCGGGATTCCGCTCACACGCGGCTGGTTCCGGCAGGACGACTTCCCGCAGAACGAGGTGCTCTACGACGACCTGACGGGCACGGCCTACCGGGCATGGCTCAGGGGCCTCGGTGTGCGCTACGTCGTGCTCACGGACGCGCCGACGGACTACAGCGCCAAGCAGGAGGCGCTGCTCATCCGTAACGGACGCTCCGGCCTGATCCCCGTGCACAACACGCGGCACATCACGATCTACGAGGTGCCGAGCCCGCGCCCGATCGTGACCGGACAGGGGCCGGCCCGGATGATCAGGCTCGGCCAGACGCAGATGGTGATGGAGGTCGGTTCGCCGGGCCACTACCGGGTCGCCGTCCGCTACTCGCCGTACTGGAGCGCGGTCAACAACACGGGCTGTGTGTCGAAGGGCATGGACGGGATGCTGCGCGTCGACGCGCAGCGCCGCGGGCGCATCGTGCTGCAGTTCAAGGTCAAGGCCACGCGCGCGCTGGCCGCGATGGTCGGCGCCAGCACGTCGAGCGACTGCGGGCTACCGGTTAATCCGTAAGGAACGCGGGCGGCTCGAGTGGGTCGGCGTCGCGGCGCGGGCGCTCGCCGCGTGGGGTCGTCCGTCCGACCGCCCCCGAGAGGCCGGTGGCGATGACCGTGATCCAGACCTGGCCGTTCAGCCGCTCGTCGATCGTCGCGCCGAAGATGATGTTCGTGTCGTCACGGGCGCCCCGGCGCACGACCTCGGCCGCCTCGTTGACTTCGAACAGCGAGAGATCGTCTCCGCCGGCGATCGAGAGCAGGATGCCGCGCGCGCCGACGAGCTCGGTGTCGATCAGCGGTGAGCTGAGGGCGCTCTCGGCCGCGCGCACGGCTCGATCGTCGCCCGTCGCGTAGCCGATGCCCATCAGCGCGGAGCCGGCGTCTTTCATGATCGTCTTCACGTCGGCGAAGTCGAGGTTGATGATTCCGGGCATCGTGATCAGGTCGCAGATGCCCTGGACGCCCTGACGCAGGACGTCGTCGGCGATCCGGAACGCGTCGAGCATGGTCGTCTTCTCGTCGAGCACCTCGAGCAGCTTGTCGTTCGGGATCACGATCACGGTGTCGCAGTTCTCGCGGAGCGCCTCGATGCCGTCCGTCGCCTGGGCCCGGCGCTTCGTGCCCTCGAAGTGGAAGGGCGTCGTCACGATCCCGACCGTGAGCGCGCCGAGCTCCCTGGCGATGCGGGCGACGACCGGTGCTCCACCGGAGCCGGTACCGCCGCCCTCGCCGGCGGTGACGAACACCATGTCCGAGCCGCGGAGCGCGCGCTTGACCTGGTCGTACGACTCCTCGGCGGCCTGACGACCGAGATCCGCGGATGCACCCGAGCCTAGACCCTGGGTGAGCTCGCGACCGATGTGGATCTTGACCGGCGCATCCGAGAGCGCGAGCTGCTGGATGTCCGTGTTGACGGCGACGAACTCGACATCCGAGATGCCGGCGTCGATCATCCGGTTCACGGCGTTCAGGCCGGCGCCGCCGACTCCGACTACGCGGATGACCGCGAGGTAGGCGCCGGGCTCGGCGTGCGTCGAGCGATGCAGGCGCGGCGCAGGTTCCGGCAGCACTTCGATGCGCGGCAGTTCCTCGACGGGACGTAGGTCCGGCTTCGGCGTCGGCGCAGCCTCGGGCTCGGGCTCGGGCTCGGGCTCGGGCGCAGCATCGACGATCGGCTCGAAGGGCGGCGCGTGCTCGACGGTCTCCTCGAGCGGCTCCAGCCTGGTTTCCGGCTCCGGCTCGGGCTCTGGGTCGTTCTTCTGCTGCCGTTGCGAAGCTTCCGTCGCCCGGAAGAGCTCCGCCAGCGGGCCCTCACGCATGCTGGCGCGCTTTCGCGCCATTCAGAACCTCCTTCGCCAGGTCGCGATAAGCATTAGCAGCCTTCCCGGTCGGGTCGTACTTGAGGACGGACGTGCCTTTCACCGGCGCTTCCGCGTAGCGGATCGTCTTCTTGATCCGCGTCTTGAAAACGAGGTCGCCGAAGTTCTCCTCGAGGATCTCGACCGCCTCGCGCGCGTGCAGCGTCCGCTTGTCGAACATCGTCGGCAGGATGCCCATGATCTCGACGTTCGGGTTCAGGTTCTCGCGGATCATCGACAGCGTGTTCTCCAGCTGGACGAGCCCGCGCAGCGAGAGGTACTCGCACTGAACCGGGACGATCACGTGGTCGGAGGCGACGAGCGCGTTGATCGTCAGGAGACCGAGCGAGGGCGGCGTGTCGATGAGCACGTAGTCGTAGTTCGGCTTGACGGCGCCTAACGCCTTCTCGAGGGCGCGCTCGCGGCCGATCATGCTCGAGAGCGCAAGCTCCGCGCCGGCGAGGTCGATGGACGAGACGGCGAGGTCGACCTCCTTGTGCTCGATCACGTTCTCGATCGGCAGGCGGTGGACGAGGACGTCGAACATCGAGCGGTCGATCGAGTCGGGGTTCAGGCCCTGGCTCATCGTCAGGTTGCCCTGCGGGTCCATGTCGACGCACAGGACGCGGTAGTCCTGCTCCGAGAGCGCGGCGGCGAGGTTCAGCGTCGACGTCGTCTTCGCGACGCCGCCCTTCTGGTTCGCGAACGCGATAACCGTCGCTTGGCGCGGCGGCTCGCCGGTCTCAGGCGTGGTCGCCTGCTCCTCGGACTCCTGCACGGTGTCCTCGGGCGCGTGTTCTCGAGTAAGCGGTCGCGAAAGAAGGCGCGTCAGCCCCATTACGTGTCCCCACTTCGACTGGCCTTCGTGCAGTCCTGCACACGTTCATTGTGCAGGAAATCCCTCCCCGGGAATAGGAATTCTGCGTGGCCTTGCCGCGCAGAATGCGAGCCGCGCCGTAGGCGCGACGAGCCTCAGCGCACTGGGAGGGCGGCGTCGGCCTCGAGCGCCGCCTTCGAGCGCTCGACGGCCGCGGTCGCCCGCGGCGGGACACCCGCCTCGGTCCGCACCCAGTCCTCGGCTTCGGAGAGCAGCGCGCGCACCTCGTCGAGCAGGACGTCCGCCGGCGCGTCCTCCCTGCGCAGTCCGTCGATCCGCTCGAGCCGCTCGTAGACCGCGTGCTCCTTCTCCATCCCATCCACCGTAGCCGCGGGACGCCCCGGCAATGCGACGTTTCTGCGCGACATTCGCGCAGAAAGCGAGTCGCGCCAGGCGCGGCGAGCTCTCTTACCTGAATCAGCTGGCGAGAGCCTGCGTGACCCGGCTCGAGGGGGTCGGGCGGACTCCCAGCAGCGACTCGTCGAGCTCCGCGACGAGCTTCTCCCGTTCGCCGCGCGTCACGGTCACGACCAGGGCCCGACGCACGAGATCGGCGGCTTCGGGCCGTGCGACCCCCTCGCACAGGCGGCGCAGGACGAAGAGGCAGTCCTGCCGTTCGCGCCCGGTCTCGCCGAGGAGAACCGCGGCCCGCAACGACGCTGCCCACGCGCCGTCGCCGTTTCCGAGCAGCGACTCGAGCGACGAGCGGAGCTGCTCCGCGCGGAACGAGCCGTCCTGGAAGAGCGCGAGCTCCCAACGGTCGAGCGCCTCGCCGAGCGCGCGATCGTCCTCGGCGGCGCCGAGCTTGCCGATCAGCACACGCGCAGTCTCGCCGCGGAAGACGTCGAGCCTGGTCGGTTCCCCCGGCGGCTGGGTCGCCGCGATCGGGAGGACCGGCCGCACGCCGAACGGCCGCCAGTCGAGCCGTTCGAAGAGCACCGGCCCGGCAGCGACCGGCCCGCATGTGGCCAGCCTGAGCGCAGTGACGGCGTCCGCGATCTCCCCTGGGGCGTCAGGCGGGTCGCCGCCGCCCGCGGGCATCGGCTGCTCGAGCTCCAGCACGCACATCCGATCGGGCTCGCACCCGAAGCTCTCCGGGGCCAGGCGCGCGGCGTCGGGCCAGTGCGCGACGAGCTCGCCGTCGGCCGCGTGACGCACCCGGAGACCCTCTCCGAGCTGGATCGTCTGACCGACCTCAACCCCGATGAGCGGGGCGATCGCCGCGTAGACGCGCTCGTCTCCGAACATCGACTCCTCGAGCTGCGCGTATGCGCGGTCGAAGGCGTCGTCGTCCCAGTCGAATCCGCCGCAGGCCTCGGCCACGTCGGCCACGAGGGGCAGCAGAACGGTTCGGAAGAGCGCGTGCTCCGACTGGGCGTGCGCGTGGGCGCGGGCGAAGATCGCGGCCGCCGGCTCGCGGCCGAGCGCCTCGAGCGCGATCGCCGTGTCGCCACGGCCGAGCAACCGTCCGCCGCGAGTCTCGACGAAGCTCCGGACGAGCGGTCGGTACTCGTAGAGCGTGGGCCTGTTTCTCGACCCGTGCTCCTCGAAGACGAAGGTGATCTCGGCGCCCTGCTCGATCTCCCGCCCGTAGAACGCGAAGGCGCCGAGGCAGAAGCCGCGCAGGGCCGTATGGAGGTGCGGTGCGCGCACCTCGCTCACTTACACGGCGCCGGGCGTCTCTCCTCCCTGGCACGTCGGGCACCAGTACGCGATCCGGTTCGCGTCTCCCTGACCGCGCGAGGCGATCGGCGTTCCGCAGCGAGGGCACGGGCGGCCGGCCTGACGGTAGACGGCGCGCTGCCTGAGGCCGGAGTCGAGCGAGCGCCGCATCAGCTGCGACGCTTCGGCGAGGACCGCGCGGAGCTCGTCGTCCGCGACGGCGCGGAGCCGCGTCCAGGGCGAGACCCGCGCGCGCCAGAGCGCCTCGGCGCGCCACATGTTCCCGATCCCTGACACGAGCCGCTGGTCGAGCACTGCTTCGCCGATCGCGAGACTCCGGTTGGCAGCGCGCATCCGCTCGACCATCGCGTCGATGTCGGGCGGGTCGGCCAGGATGTCCGGCCCCAGCCTGCGGACGCGCGTGTCGTCGAGCTCCAGGACCGGTCCGTGCCAGAGGATCGCCTCCGCGCTCTCGCCGCGCAGGACGAGCCACGGCATCCCGCGCCGGGTGCTCGCTCCGTTTCGCTCCAGGACCTGCCAGCGGCCCTTCGTGCGCAGGTGGCTGCGGAGCACGAGCCCGTCCTCGAAGCGCAGGAGCAGGTTCTTGCCGACCGCTTCGACACCGAGGAGCCGGCGACCGTCGAGCCGGCCCGCGACCCCGGTCACACGCGCCCGCGGATGTGGGGTCTCGACCTCGAGCTGCTCGCCGACAAGCGTCTGGAGCCGCTGGGCCACGCGGTGGATCGAGTCGCCCTCGGGCATAGAGTGAAAGCGTATGCATCCGCGGTTGCGCGCAGCAGCGGCAGGGTCGGTCGCGGCGCTCCTCTGGGGTGCGCTCGAGCCGGTCGACCGGAAGCTGTTCCGGCACGACTATTCAGACGTGGCAGTGCTCGGGAAGGCGTTCACGCGCGGGCCGGGCTGGCGGCCACTCGGGTTCGCGCTCCACGCGTTGAACGGCGCGATCTTCGGGCTCGTCTACTGCGAGGTCGCTCGACGAACGGACCGCCCTCGTCTAGCGCTCGAGCTCGCGCTCGCAGAGCACCTCGCGCTCTTCTCGACCGGCACGATCGTCGACCGCTACCACCCGGCGCGCGGAGAGCCCGGCGTGGAGCGGCTGTTCAGCGTGCGTGCGTTCGGCCAGGCCACGCTGCGGCATGCCCTGTTCGGCGAGGTCCTCGGTAGGCTCGCCCGCTGATGGCCGTCTCCGTGATCGCGTTTGTCGAGGACGTCGCCCGCTCGCTCGACTTCTACGAGCGCGTCGTCGGCGCGGAGCTGGACCACTTCGACGAGGACGGCTCCTACGGCGAGCTGAAGGCGGGCATCGGGTTCGCGGCGCATCACCACGTCGAGCGCCACCTCGATCTGTCGTTCCATCGCAACGAGGCCGGCGAGTTGCCCGGCGGGTTCGAGCTCGAGTTCGCGGTCGACGATGTGGACGCCGTGTTCACGAGGGCGATCGACGCGGGAGCCGAGGTGGTGTGGGAGCCTCGCGAGAAGCCATGGGGACGCTCGGCGCTCCTACGCGACCTCGACGGCGTGTTCTTCCACCTGACTCAGACCTAGGGCCGGAGAACAGCCCGGCGTGGCCCGGCCAGGAAGCCGGCTTCGAGCAGGAGCGGCATGAGGTCGGTCTCCGCGACCGGTTCGCCGTCGAAGCGCTCGACCGCGAGGCGCTGCCCTCGCTTCGTCTTCACGTGCTCGACGAGAGCGGCGAGCGCCGGCCGGAGCCACTCCTCGTCGGGCTCGCGGAGCGTGACGATTGAGCGCCCTCCGCGCTCCACGAAGAGCGCCGCCTCTCCTCCAAGCAGGACGACGTGCGCACCGGCAACGCGCGCGGCCCGGCCGCCCGACCGCTTGGGCCACGGCAGGGCAGCTCCATACGGCTGTGCGGGATCGGCCGCTGCCAGCACGAGCGCATCCGGCTCCTCACCCTCCTTCGGACGGAGCTCGCGGAGGCGCTCGACGGCGCCGCCAAGTGCGAACTGCGCTCCGCCGAGGCCCTCGACGAAGTAACCGCGCCGCGCGAGCCCGAGCGTCTCGAGCGCCTTCAACTCGCCGTAGACGGCGCTGTAGCCGCCAACGATTCCCTCGCCGCGTACGCCGTCACGGGTGACGATCCCCTGTCGCTCGAGGAGGAGCTCCGCCAGCGCCCGGCGGTCCGGCGTTCCCGGGAACAACCGACCTGTCAACGACCAGCGACCCTGCGTAGCGGTAATTCCGGTGGAGCGTCGGCGCGAGAAGCGGCGTGGGCGGCGCTCAGGGCGAGGGGCGCCATAGCGGCGCCCTGCGCGGAGCGGTGTCCAGGCGTCGTTCGTCACCTCACCTGCCCAGACGAGATCCCAGAGGGCAGGCAGTGCCTGCTCGGCCTCGAGCGCAGCAGCCGCCAGCAGGTCGAACCAGAACTCGGCGCCACGCGCGAGCACCTGGCGGAGGCGATCGTGCTCCTCGTCCTCGGGCCGCTCGGCGGCAGCGAGCCGTCCCAGCGCTGGAGCGTCCTCGCGGAAGTAGACGGCGACCCGGTCGAGCCCTGCGCCAAGCCAGACGAGCTCGCCGGTGGCGCACAGCTGGTCGAGCTGCGACGGCTGGTAGTCCGGGACGCGCCGCGGGAGCACCTCGCTCTCCCAGAGCGAGACCGGAAGCGGCAGCGCCTGGAGCGGGACTAGGGCCTCGCGCAGGCTTGCACGCCGATCGATCCCGTGCCAGCTCGGCAGGAACTGCCCGAACGCCGCCTGTTCGGCCGGCTCGACCTCCTTGCGGAGCGCCGCAAGCGACGCCCGGCGAAGGCGCCGCAGCACGTCCGGGTCGCACCACTCGCGCTCGGTCCCACCCGGACGGAGCTCCCCGCGGACGAGGCGTTCTTCCCGCTCGAGCTCCCGGAGCAGCGGCTCGACGTCGAGCCCGAAGTGGTCGTTCGCCTCGGCGGTCGTGAACGGGCCGCGGCCCTTGGCGAACCGCACGACGAGGCTCCCGAGCGAATCGTCGCCACCCTCGAGAAACGTCTCCGGCAGCCCGCCGGGAGGCATCGCGCCGAGCGCGTCGCGGTACCGGCCCGCGTCCTCGGCCGCGACTAGGCGCTCCTCGCCGGCGATCCGAACCGTGATCGCGCGCCGCTCGTCGAGGAGCGGCCTGGCGAGAGCCGCGTCGAACGAGCCCGGACGCAGGTCTCCCCGCAGCCGCAGCACGTCGTGCAGCTCGTCCGGGTTGCGCGGCGCACCACGCAGCTGCGTCTCGACCTCATCCAAGGCGCCTGCATCGATCAGCTCCCGCAGCTCGTCCTGGCCGAGCAGCTCCTTCAGGAGATCCCGGTCGAGCGAGAGCACCTGCGCGCGGCGCTCGGCCGGCGGCGTGTCGTCCTCGTACATGTACGTGGCGACGTAGTCGAAGAGCAGCGAGCTCGAATAAGGGGAGGCGGACGCGGTCTCCACGTCGACGAGGTCCAGCTCGCGCGTCTTCAACCCGTTGAGCAGCCGCTTGAGCGCAGGCAGGTCGAAGACGTCCTGGAGGCACTCGCGGTACGTCTCGAGGATGACCGGGAACGAGCCGTAGCGCCGCGCGACCTGAAGCAGGCTCTGCGCCTTCAGCCGCTGCTGCCAGAGCGGCGTCCGCTGGCCCGGACGACGCCGCGGGATGAGCAGCGCCCGGGCGGCGTTCTCACGGAAGCGCGACCCGAAGAGCGCGGTCGAGCTGAGCTCGCCCATCACGAGGTCCTCGATCTCGGTCGGATCGACGATGAACTCCTCGGTCGGGGGCGGCGCGTCCGCGTCGGGCAGGTGGATCGCGATCCCGTCGTCCGACCAGAGCGACTGCGCCTCGAGACCGAGCGAGTCACGGAGCCGGATTCCGATCGCCATCGCCCACGGCGCATGCACTCGCGCACCGAACGGCGTCAGCAGGCAGACGCGCCAGTCGCCGATCTCGTCGCGGAAGCGCTCGACGACGACCGTGCGGTCCGACGGTACTGCGCCGGTCGCGTTCAGCTGGTCTCCCAGGAACGTGAGCAGGTTCTGTGCCGCCTGCTCGTCGAGGGAATGCTGCTCGGTCAGACGCTCGAGCGCCTTTTGCTCCGAGAGCGCGACCAGCTCGCGCGACGCCCGTCCAATCGCCTCACCGAGCTCATAGGGCCGCCCAGGGCCCTCGCCCTTCCAGAACGGAATTAGCCCGGGAACGCCCGGAGCCGGTGAGACGAGCACCCGGTCGCGCGTGATCTCGTCGATCCGCCACGTCGAGGCGCCCAGCGTGAACGTCTGTCCCGCGCGCGCCTCGTAGACCATCTCCTCATCCAGCTCGCCGACGCGGCCGCCGCCGTCGACGAGGTGGACGCCGTACAGGCCGCGGTCAGGGATCGTGCCCGCGTTCTGCACCGCCAGCTGCCGGGCGCCACTGCGCCCGCGGATCAACCCGCCCGTGCGGTCCCAGACGATCCGCGGCCTCAGCTCAGCGAACTCGTCGGACGGGTAGCGCCCCGCGAGCATGTCGAGCACGTTCTCGAGCTGGACGCGTGAGAGGTCAGCGAAGTTGTATGCGCCGCGGACGAGGTCGTGCAGTTCGTCGACCGGGATCTCCTCGTCGGCGCAGATCGCGACGACGTGCTGCGCGAGCACGTCGAGCGGGTTGCGCGGGATCACGGTCTCTTCGATCGCGCCCGCCTTCATGCGCTCGACGACGACTGCGGACTCGAGCAGGTCGGCTCGGAACTTCGGGAAGACGCGTCCGCGCGAGACGGCGCCCAGCTCGTGGCCCGCGCGCCCGACTCGCTGCAGGCCGCGGGCGACCGACTTCGGCGACTCGACCTGGACGACGAGGTCGACCGCGCCCATGTCGATGCCGAGCTCGAGCGACGAGGTGGCGACGAGGCACGGGATCTCGCCCTTCTTGAGCAGCTCTTCCACCTCGATCCGCTGCTCTCGGGCCAGCGATCCGTGGTGCGCGCGCGCGATCTCAGTCTCCGCCAGGTCGTTCAGCCGCAGCGCCAGCCGTTCCGCGAGGCGCCGGTTGTTGACGAACACGATCGTCGAGCGGTGCTGCCTCACGAGCTCGAGGATCTCCGGGTAGATCGACGGCCAGATCGAGCCGCCCTCCCCCGGCTCGCGCATGTCCTCGAGCGGCACGACGACCTTGACGTCGAGCTCCTTCGCTCGCCCGGCGTCGACGAGCTCGATCGGCCGGCCGCCCGAGACGAAGCGCCCGATCTCCTCCATCGGACGCTGCGTCGCCGAGAGCCCGACGCGCTGAACCGGCTTCGCGGTCAGGCGGTCGAGCCGCTCGACGGACAGCGCCAGGTGGGCGCCGCGCTTCGTCCCTGCGACAGCGTGCACCTCGTCGAGGATCAGCGTCTCGACCGACTTCAGCATCTCGCGCGCCCGGGACGTGAGCAGGAGGTAGAACGATTCCGGGGTCGTGATCAAGATGTCCGGGTGCTCGCGCAGCATCGCGGCCCGGTCGCGCTGCGGCGTGTCCCCGGTGCGAACGGCGACGTTCAGCTTCGAACCGAGCCCCGCGAGCGGCCCGCGCAGGTTGCGCTCGACGTCGTAGTTGAGCGCCTTCAGTGGCGAGACGTAGAGCAGTCGGAGGCCCTCGCCCGGCGACTCGTTCAGCTTGTCGATCCCGTAGAGGAAGGCGGCGAGCGTCTTGCCGGATCCCGTCGGCGCCTGGATCAGCGTGTGCTTGCCGCTCGAGATCGCCGGCCAGCCTTGCTCCTGGGCGGGAGTCGGCGCGGCGAACGAGCTCTTGAACCAGGCGCGCGTCGGCTCGGTGAAGACCGAGAGGGCGTCCATGCCCCCAGACTAGTCAGGCGAGCAGGGTACGGAGGGCCTCGACGTCTGCCCGGAGCTCGGCCTCCGGATGCGGCGCGGGCTCGGCCTCAGGATGCGGGAACGGCCAGCCGGGCTTCGGATCGTCCGCGTAGCGCGGCATGACGTGCGTGTGGAGGTGCGGCAGCGAGTTGCCGAGCAGCTCGTAGTTCAGCTTGATCGGCGCGAAGTGCTCCTCGAGCGCGCCGCCAACGCGTAGCAGCTCGCGCCAGTACGATGCGGCCTCGTCGGGGCTGAGCTCGGTCGGCTCGGCCACGTGCCGCCCGCGCCAGATCACGATCGAGTAGCCCCGCTGGACGCCCGCCTTCTGCAGGTACGCGTCCGAGACCTCCCCCGCGAAGATGCGCACGCCGTAGTCGGTCTCCTCGGGCCGCCCCTGGGCGCACATCGGGCAGCCCACGCCCTGTTTGAGCTCGTAAAACTCCTGGGGCCACTCCACGCGGTTAGCATCGCGGACCAGTGCCCGAGACCCCCGAAGAGCTGTACGAGCGCGTCAAGGATTCGCTGAGCATGCCGCCCGTCGAGGAGTGGGACTCGTTCCCGTTCGACGGCGAGATGGCGCCGCGCGCGCTTCGGCCGCCGGTCGAGCGCGAGGAGCCGCGACACGGCGAGGGCGGCGTCGATTGCCGTCGCTGCCGCGCAACCGACGACGAATACGTCTGGGTGAACGACCGCTGGCGCCTCTACCCGCTCGGGCCGACCGGCCTTCCGCTCGTCCTGATTCTCGAGCCGCGCGACCACTTCTCTGCGCCGGCGGATCTTCCTGACGACCTTGCTGCGGAGCAGGGCGTACTTCTCTCGCGGATCGAGCGTGCGATCAACTCGATCGGCGACTTCGGCCGCGTCCACGTCTGCCGCTGGGGTGACGGCGGCGAGCATCTACATTGGTGGTTCATGGCGCGTCCGGCCCGGATCCCGCAGCTGATCGGGAGCTTCGCCGCGATCTGGGACGACATCCTCCCGCCCGTGCCCGAGGACGTCTGGCGGGCCGACATCGACAAGGTCGTAGCGGCGCTCGAGGGGTAGTCTTTTCGTCATGGCCGTCGCAGCACCCGAGGCGCTCTACTTCACGAACAGCGACGAGGCGAACGAGCTCCTGGCCTCCGACCCGCTCGCACTGCTAATCGGCTTCGCGCTCGACCAGCAGGTGCCGGTCCAGACCGCGTTCGCGGGCCCGCTCAAGATCAAGGAACGCCTGGGCACACTCGAGATCGCGCACATGGATCCGACCAAGGTCGAGGCCGCGTTCCGCGAGACGCCGGCAGTGCACCGCTTCCCCGGTTCGATGGCCGCCCGTGTGCAAGACCTCGCAGCGCTCGTCGAGGAGGAGTACGGCGGCGACGCATCGAGGCTTTGGAGGGAGGCGTCCGACTCGGCCGACCTCAAGAAGCGCATCTCCGCCCTGCCCGGGTTCGGCGACATGAAGATCAAGGCGTTCTCGGCCGTGCTCTTCAAGCGGTTCGGCGTCCAGGTCGCCGAAGGGCTCACGCCGCCGCACCCGACGCTCGGCGACGTGGACTCCCGCGAAAAGCTCGACTGGTACCAGGCGAAGAAGCGCGAGCACAAAGCCAAGATGCGGGCCGCGAAGAGCTGAGGCCGAGGCCGCCCGTCACCGCGTACGTCACGCGCGAGCACCCCGAGTCGGGCGCCGACGAGCTGCTCGTCTTCGACATTCCAGGGCTGCCTGAGTACACGTCGATCGTGACCGGAGGCGGCATCGAGGAAGGCGAGACGGTTGCCGACACCGCGGTCCGCGAAGTCAAAGAGGAAGCGGGCATCGACGTGCATTTCGTCCGCGAGCTCGGCGTCGCGACGAGCCCGACCGGCCACTACGTGCAGGTTACGACGACGGAGCAGCTCCCCGAGACTTGGGAGCACGACGGCCGCGCGTTTCGGTGGGTGCCCGTCAGCGCCGACCTCGAGCTTTGGGGGCAACGGGGCGACTTCGTCGCCACGCTCGTGCGCAAGCGGGTCGTCGGCTACGTCACCCGAGGTCGCGAGCTCCTCATCTTCGACCACAAGGGCATGCCCGACGTGCCCACACAGGTTCCTGCCGGACGCGTCGACGCTCACGAGGACCTCGAGCAAGGGCTCCACCGGGAGGTCGAGGAGGAGACCGGCGTGCTCGGGATCGAGATCATGGGCAGCCTGGCAGACGGGCAGGAGTTCGAGCGGCTTTTCGGGCCCGGCGCGCACGAGAGTCACGCATTCCACGCGGTAGCGCCGCCGGGCGGCCCCGACTCGTGGGAGCATGCGGTCACCGGAACCGGGATGGATTCCGGGCTCGTCTACGTCTGTCGCTGGGTGCCCCTGGATGAATGCCCACCTCTTTGGGGGGATGTCGACCCCTTGGTCGAAAGGCTCCGTGTGTCGATAACCGGGCCATGAGACGTGCGGTCCTGCTGCTGTGCCTCGGCACGGTCCTGATAGGGGGCTCGACGGCGAGCGCGCTCAAGATGCCGTCCGCTCCGCACTGTCCGGTCTTCCCGAAGTCGAACCCGTGGAACCAGCGGGTGGACACGCTCCCAGTGGCCGCGAACTCGGACGAGATCGTCCGCTCGATCGGCGCGAACGGCAGCGTGCACGCCGACTTCGGCTCGGGCCTCTGGGAAGGCGCGCCGATCGGGATTCCGATCACGGTCGTCGGCAAGAAGCAGACGAAGACTCGCCTCTCGTTCGAGTACGCCGACGAGTCCGACCGCGGTCCGTACCCGATCCCGCGCAACGTGAAGATCGAGGGTGGCCGCTCGTCGACCGGCGACCGGCACGCGATCATCGTCGATCGCTCCTCGTGTCGCCTCTACGAGCTCTACGCGCTCTACCCGAAGGGCCGCGGCTGGTCGGCGGGCTCGGGTGCGATCTGGAGCCTCCGCTCCAACAAGCTGCGACCCGCGGGCTGGACGTCCGCCGACGCCGCCGGGCTGCCGATCTTCCCGGGGCTCGCGCGCTACGACGAGGTCAGGCGCGGCGTGATCGACCACGCACTCCGGTTCACCGTCCAGCGCACGCGCCGTGCGTACGTCTTCCCGGCGCGGCACTACGCCAGCAGTTCCGACGACCCGAGCCTGCCGCCGATGGGCCTCCGCCTCCGGCTGAAGGCGAGCTTCGACGCGAGCAGCTACCCGCGTCAGGCGCGGATCGTGCTCACAGCCCTGAAGCGCTACGGGATGATCGTCGCCGACAACGGATCGAGCTGGTACATCACGGGCGCGCCCGACCCTCGGTGGTCGAACGACCAACTCCACACGCTAGGCCGAGTCAAGGGCTCAGACTTCGAGGTCGTAGGTAAGTAGCCACAGAAGGGTGCGCTCGCTGCGCTTCGCGCCTTATTCGGCGAGTTCGCCCAGCGCGGCAAGGAGACGGTCGACTTCCTCTTGCGTGTTGTAGTGGACGATCCCGGCGCGGACGGCGCCCTGCTCGGCGTCGAGCCCTAGACGGTTGATCGTCTCGAGCGCGTAGTAGTTGCCCCACCAGACCGCGAGGTCGCGCTCGGCGAGTCGCTCGGCGGTTTCCTCTGGGCCGAGACCCTGGACGTCGAAGCAGAACGTCGGCACACGGCCCGTCATGGTCGGCAAGCCGTGGAGCCGGATTCCCGACGGCAGCCCGGCGAGGAACCGCTCGCCGAGCTCGCGCTCGTGGCGCGTGATCGCATCCCAGCCGAGCGAGTCGATGTAGTCGACGGTCGCTACGAAGCCCGCGAGCAGCTCGTGCTGCATCGTCCCGAGCTCGTAGCGCGAGCCGACCGGCTCGTTCGGCGCCGGACGGACCTTGTACGGCCGCCAGCTCTCGAGGAGATCGCGCTTGCCGAACGCGATGCCGAGATGCGGGCCGTAGAACTTGTACGGCGAGCAGATCAGGACGTCCACGTCCCAGGCGGCGACGTCGATCGGGCCGTGCGGCCCGTAGTGGACGGCGTCCGCCCAGGCGAGCGCATCGGCCGAATGCGCAAGATCGACGACTCGTCGCACTTCGACAGCGGTACCGACGGAGTTCGCTGCGACGGGGAACGCGACGACACGCGTCCGCTCTGAGAGCTGCCGCTCGAGATCGGTGTAGTCGAGCGCCAGCTCGTCCGTGACCTCCACGAAGCGGACGACTATCCCGAGGTCGTACTCCAGTTCCAGCCACGGCGCCACGTTCGCGTCGTGGTCGAGCTTCGTCACCAGCACCTCGTCGCCAGCCCCGAGCGTGCGGGCGAAGGCGCGCGTGAGCAGGAAGTTGAGCCCGGTCATGCTCGGCCCGAACGCGACCTCGTCCCTGCTGCACCCGAGGAACTCGGCCGCTCGTTCACGCGCATGCACGATCAGCGCGTCGGTGCGCCGCGAGGTCTCGTACGGCGCGCCGGTGTTTGCGTTCGACTCGCGCAAGTACCCAGCGATCGCGTCGATCACCTCGTCCGGGCACTGCGTCCCGCCGGGCCCATCGAAGAAGGCGAGCGGCCGCTGGAGCGCGCTGAACCGCACGCGGACGGCGTCGACGTCGAGTGCGGCGGTCGTGCTCACGCGGCGAGCCTAGTCCGCATCCCTGAGCGCCGTCAGCGCAGCGGAGTAGCCGCACATCCCGTGGACCCCTCCACCGGGAGGCGTGGACGAGGAGCAGATGTAGACGCCTGGCAATGCCGTCCGGTACGGGACGAGCTTCCGCACCGGACGGAAGAAGAGTTGCCGGAGGTCCATCGTGCCGCCGTTGATGTCGCCGCCGACGATGTTCCGGTTCCGCTGCTCGAGGTCGGCCGGCCCCATCGCGCTCCGGGCGCGGATGAGGTCGCGAAACCCAGGAGCAAAGCGCTCGACCTGCGCCTCGATGCGGTCGGTCATGTCCTCGTCCGAGCCGAACGGGACGTGGCAGTACGCCCAAGCCGTGTGCTTTCCCGCCGGCGCCCGCGAGTCGTCGAAGAGCGAGGGCTGGGTGAGAAGCACGTACGGGCGCTCGTACCCAGGCGAGCGCTCCGAGTCGGCGATCTCCTCGAGCGTCCCGCCGACGTGCACCGTCGCCGCGCGCCTGCAGGCGGCGGCCGTCCACGGGATAGGTCCATCGAGCGCCCAGTCGAGCTTGAACACGCCCGGCCCGTACCGGAACCCGCCGAGCGCGCGTGCGTAGCTCGGGGGAAAGCGATCGCCGGCGATTCGAAGCAGCTCCCGTGGAACGACATCCGCCAGGACGACGTCCGCGCGAGGCAGTTCGTCGACCGGGCTCTCCGTGTGAATTTCGCCGCCGAGCTCCTCGACCCGTTCGGCGAGCGCATCCGCCAGGCGCTGCGATCCACCCCGCGGAAAGCCCCAGCCGAAGACATGCGCCGTTGCAAGCAGGAAGAAGCCGACTCCGCCGCTCGGTCTCGTCTCGAGCGGGAGCATGGAGTGTGCGGCATGCCCGGCCAAGAGCGCCCGTGTCCGCTCCGACCGGAAACGCTTGGCGAGGCCGGATCCGCTCGAGAGCCCGGCACGCATGGCCGTGAAGTCGACAACGTGCAGGAGACGGTTCGGCCGGGGCAAGAACGGACCGAGGACGACCGGCTCGTAGGCACTCCATCCGGAAACGATCCGGTCGAAGAGGCCAAGGTAGGCGTCACGATCCTCGCCAAGCGTTTCCGCTGTGGCTAGGAGCGAGCGCTCGGTCATCACGGCCGTCCCGTCGTCGAGCGGATGTGCGGCCGGCGCGGCAGGCTCGACCCAGGCCACGGGGAGCTCGAGGTCGCGGAAGAACGGCGACTCGCGACCGAGCGGATGGATCGCCGAGCAGACGTCGTGCGTGAAGCCCGGCAGCGTCAGCTCCTCCGAGCGGACGCCGCCGCCGATCGTCTCCGCGGCTTCGTGGACGGTCACCTCCCAGCCCGCTCGCGCCATCGTGATCGCGCCCGCGAGCCCGTTCGGGCCGGAGCCGATCACGACCGCCGTCCGACTCATCCGTCGGGCTACTGACGACCGCGAAGGACGCGCCAGGACCGACCCGCGTCGCGAGTCTTCCAGACCACGAAGTGCGCGCTCCGTTGGTCCAGCGTGACCAGGAAGCCGGTCCCATGATCGACGAAGGACACGGCCTCCGGCCAGAAGCCGTCGAGTTCGGCCCTCGAGCGCCTCCAATGAAGACCACCGTCGTGCGTCCGCGCCACGATCGACCTTCCCCGGCCGCACGCCGGGCAGAAGCCGACGAAGAACGCCTCCGGCGGGGAGACCGCCGAGAATGGGCCCGCGTACGAGGAGAGCCGCGGGACGCGCCGCGAGAGGAACTGGCCCAAGACCAGTCGCCAGTCCGCCCCGTCCGGAGCCGCGTACGCCGCATAGCCCTGGCTTCCGGCCGCGACGCCGCCGATGAAGAGCGCCCACACTCCGCATCCAGTGCATTGCAGGGCGGGCCACCATC
The DNA here is from genome assembly GCA_046734155.1 of Actinomycetota bacterium. Classification (GTDB taxonomy): domain Bacteria; phylum Actinomycetota; class Thermoleophilia; order Gaiellales; family Gaiellaceae; genus VAXT01. The sequence continues at coordinate 19,935 of JBKPQP010000034.1, forward strand.
GCTGCCCCACCGAGGCGGCCTGGAGGACGCGTGTCCACGTCCCGCCTCCGTCGGTCGTGGAGAAGACCGTCCCTTTCGCAGCGGCGAAGGCCCGAGTCGGGCTGGCCAGACAGATCGCGTCGATCGACTTGGGTGCCCGCACACCGCGCCAGCTCGCACCGCCGTCATTGGTGGCGAACACGACGCCTCGCCTGCTCACGGCCCAGCCGGTGTTCGCGTCGACGAAATCGATCGCCGGCCCGGCTGCCGGTAGCGGGCGACGCGTCCACGAACGTCCCCCGTTGCTCGTCGCGAACAGAACGCTCGTCGTCAGGGCCCAGGCGTGCTCGGTGTCGACGGCGTCGACCCCGAGCAGCTCGTGCGCGGACAGCTCACGCCGCCAACTCCTGCCGCCGTCACGCGTGCCGAAGACAGCGCTGCCCGAGGAGACCCAGCCGACCGAAGAGTCGACGAAGTGGATGTCGGGCTTCGGCTTGAGAGCACGGACGCCGGCGGGTGACGACGCAGCAGTCCCGATGAACAGGACGCTGAGCGCCACCAGTGACGTACGCATCATCGGCCTTACAGAGTACTCGTGCCTCTAAGGCCGATCGTCTCGCGCTCGCAGAGAGCGAAGCGCCGGCCCCAGCGACTGGCCGCCGCGCAAGACCGGCTCGAACAGGTCGCCGTGCTTCTGGATGCGCCCCAGAGCCTCCCGCATCCCGAAGTCGCGCGGCCGTACCTTCTCGCCGAGCTCCTCCCAGCGGAGGGGCGTGGACACCGGCGCGCCCGGCTTCGGCCGCACCGAGTAGGCAGACGCGATCGTCTTCCCGTGCCCGTTTTGACGGTGATCGACGAGCACGCCGCGGCGTTTCTTCTTGAGCCACTCAGTCGTGACGAGCCCGGGGTTCTCTTCCTCCAAGCGACGCGACACGAGCTCGGCCAGTTCGTAGGTCTGCGGATAGGTGTAGCGGCGCGCGATCGGCACGAGGACGTGGATGCCGTCCGCCCCGCTCGTCTTCACGTACGAGCGCAGCTCGAGCGCGTCCAGCGCTTCATGGACCAGGTGCGCGACGCGAATCGCCTGCACGAAGCCGTTCCGCGACTCCGGCGGGTCGAGGTCGAAGACGACGTAGTCCGGCCGCTCGGGCTTGTCCACGCGCGAGTACCAGGCGTTCATGTCGATGCAGTTCATCTGCACCATCCAGACCACCGCGGCGGGCTCGTTCACGAGCGTGAAGTCGACGAGCCGCGACTCACCCTTGCTCCCGCGCGGCCAGGTCCGGAACTGCCGCGTCGGAAGCCAGTCCGGCTTGCCCTTCGGCGCCTGCTTGTGGAAATACGCCTGGCCGCGGATGCCATACGGGTAGCGCTTGAGCGTGAACGGGCGGTTCTTCAGGTGCGGGACGATCGTCGGCCCGACCTCCTCGTAGTACGCCGCGAGGTCCTTCTTCGTGACGCGCTCGCCCGGGAACAAGATCTTGTCCGGGCTGGTCAGACGCAAGCGGCGCCGGCCGACCTGGAGCTCATCGCTCACGCGGCCAGCCTCGTCCACTTGAGGTCGTGCTTCAACGGCAGCCGGTAGGGCCCCGCGAGCAGCGGCCGCACGCCGTCGAAGAGCGCCTCGCGCTCGTCCATGGGAAGCGTGGCGAGCGCGCTGGTCGTCGAGTAGAGCGTGAGCAGCTCGTCCCGGTCGAGTGTGACCTCGTCGGTGTCCCGCTCGACCTGGATCGGCTCGAACGGCGAGCCTTCGAAGGCGCCGTCCCACGGCGGGCGACGCTGCGATTGCGATCGGTACCACGGCTCGCGCAATGCTGCGAGCGCCTCCTCGGGCAACGGCGGCTCTGCCTCCCACCAGTGCGTCCACAGAATCGCGAGGCCGCCGCGCGGCCGGAGGACGCGAGCGATCTCTGGGATCGCAGCCTCCGGGTCGAACCAGTGGAACGCCTCGCCGACGAAGACCGCATCCACGCTCGCGCCCTCGAGCGGGATCGCCTCCGCACTTCCGGCGATCGCCGCGCCGTGCAGCGCGCGCATCCGGTCGTCCGGCTCGACCGCGACGACGTGCTCGAAGCGCCGAGCCAACTCCCGCGTCACGCGGCCGGTGCCGGCCCCGAGGTCGAGCACGTGTGACTGGGCGTCGAGCCCGAGGAGCTCCTCGGCGCGGTCGAGCAGCACCGGCGAGTAAGGCGGCCGGACGCGATCGTAGGTCTCGGCGACGTTCCCGAAGCTGAGGCGGAGCTCAGACAAGCCGCGTCCAGTAGGCGACGGTCCGGAGGCGGCGCACGACCATTCGGTCCACGGGAAGGAGGTGGCGCAGCCGTTCAGCGAACGCGTCGCGATCCTCCTCGGGCTGATGCGCGATCGAGCTCACGGAAAGCATGTTCGCGATCCATTCGTCGCGGGGGGCGGCGACCTCCCGCTCGACTTCAGTCTCGTGCAGCTCCTCGAAACGTTCCTCGAGCGGCCGCCGCCAGTCGCCGGAGAGCACGCGCGCGATCCCGGGGGCACCGCCCCGCTCAACCATTTCGCCGATCACAGCTTCGGCCTCGGGCCCCAACTCGTCATCGTCGATTCCGATGTTCCAGAGAAGCACAAGAGCACCGCGCGGCCGCAGCACGCGGGCAATCTCGGCAACCGACTCGTCCGACGCGAACCAGTGGAACGCCTCTGCCGAGAAGACCGCGTCGACCTCGCCGTCTTCGGCCGGGATCGCCTCCCCGCTCCCGCACCGAGCATCCGCCTCTCTCACGATCTCCTTCAGGACGCCGAGCATCGCAGCGTCCGGCTCGACCGCGATCACGCGCGCGAACCGCGGTACGAGCGAGCGAGTCAGCTTGCCGGTGCCTGCGCCGAGGTCGAGCACGGCGGCCTCCGGCCCGAGCTCGAGCTGCGCGGAAACTCGGTCCAGCAGCTCCTCGGGCCACGGCGGCCTGCCGAGCTCGTACTCGCGCGCGGTTCGTCCGAACGCGTCCGGCGGAGCCTCGCGGTCAGCCAACTCCGGCAAGCAGAAAGGCGCGGTTTTCCTTGAGCATCTCGCGGGCGATGACGAGGCGCTGAATCTGGTTTGTTCCCTCGTAGATCTGCGTGATCTTCGCGTCGCGCATCATGCGCTCGACCGGGTACTCCTGCATGTAGCCGTACCCGCCGAGGATCTGCACGGCGTCCGTCGTGACCTCCATCGCCACATCCGTGCAGTAGAGCTTGGCCATCGCCGAGGTCTTCGTCAGCTCGTCGTTCGGCGCGCCTTCGTCGATCATCAGGCCGATCTTGTAGAGCAGGCCGCGCGCGGCCTCGCATTTCGTCTCCATGTCCGCGAGCATCGACGCGATCAGCTGGTGCTGGGCGATCGGCTTGCCCATCGTCTCGCGCGTCCGTGCGTACTCGAGCGCGTAGTCGGTGGCGCCCTGTGCGAGCCCGAGCCCCTGAGCCGCAATCCCGGGCCGCGAGCGGTCGAGGACCCGCATCGCGATCTTGAAGCCCTCGCCCTCCTCGCCGAGCAGGTTCTCCGCCGGCACGCGCATGTCGTTGAAGAAGATCTCGCCGGTCGTCGAGCCCTTGATGCCCATCTTCGGCTCGATGCGGCCCACCTCGAAGCCGGGCGTGTCGGCCTCGACGACGAAAGCGGAGATTCCGGAGTGCCCGGCCTCGGGGTCGGTCTTCGCGAACACGACGTACAGATCCGCGACGCCCGCGTTCGTGATGAAGCGCTTGCCACCGTTGAGGACGTAGGCGTCCCCGTCGAGCCGCGCCTCGCTGCGCATCGCAGCCGAGTCGGAGCCGGAGCCGGGCTCGGTCAGCGCGTACGCCGGGAGCCATTCGCCGCTCGCCAGCCGCGGCAGGAAGCGCTCCTTCTGCTCGTCGGTCCCCGCCAGCTTGATCCCCAGCGACCCGAGCTCCTGGACGGCCATGATCAGGCCCGTCGTCGCGCAGACCTTGGACAGCTCCTCGATCGCGACGATCACCATCAAAGCGCCCGTCCCTGTGCCTCCGTACTGCTCCTCGAAGGGCAGCCCGAAGAGCTCATGCTCCCGGAAGAGATCGACCAGGTCCCATGGGAACTCGGCCTTCTTGTCGATCTCGGCCGCGCGCGGGGCGACGCGCTCGCGCGCGAGAGTGCGCACGAGGTCGCGGATCTCGCGCTGCTCGTCGGTCAGCGGTTCGTAGGCCACGAGCCGGAGTCTATTTCTTGATGCTTGAGCAACTGCAGCACGCGCTCGAGCGACTCGTGCATCTCGTCGCCGCCTCGTTTCATCACGGGATCGTCGTACGCGTTTCCCAACTCGGCGGACAGGTCGCGCAACTTGACGAGCCTGCGGATCATCTCGGAGTAGGCGTCGGGCTCGATGTTCATCGATCGTGGAAGACGGCCTCGACGTTGTTGCCGTCCGGATCGAGCACGAACGCGGCGTAGTAGCCCTGGTGGTACTTCCGCTCGCCGGGCGGCCCGTTGTCGCGGTAGCCGGCCGCGAGCGCTACCCGGTGGAACTCGTGTACCTCGTCACGGTTCCGCGCCGCGAAGGCCAGGTGGACGTTCTCGCTCAGCGGCTTGTCGTCTTGTGAGATCGAGAGATCGCCCCAGTCCGCCGCGCGCTGCTCCTCGTCTGACCACGGCGCCGCGTAGCCGAGCGTCGCGAGCACCGTCTCGTAGAAGGCCTTGGACGCCTGGAAGTCGGAGACGCGCAGCGTGATGTGATCGATCATCCGGCGATCCTATTTTCCTCGGTGGAACCTCCCGGTTCCCCCGAACCCCCCCACTGTTCCGCTCCGCGGACACACCGCCTCGCGGCCGATCGATCACCTGTGAGGCAAGCGCCGCGCTCGGGTTACGAACCCGTGCAGCTCGACCGCCTCGGCCCGCGCCTCAGGCGTCAGCGCGGACTCTGCGGCCCGAAGCTCGAACATGAACGTCGAGCCTTTCTTCCCGTTCGCCTCGACCCAGATCCTTCCGCCCATGCGGCTGACGAGCTCGTTGCAGATGTAGAGCCCGAGCCCGGTACCCCCGACGCCCCGGGACATCTGCGGATCGAGGCGGTAGAACTTCTCGAAGATCTTCTGCTCCTCGCCTTCGGGGATGCCCAGGCCCTCGTCCCGCACCCAGAAGCGGACACGATCGCCCTGAGGCGCGAATCCGACCTCGATCGTCCCGCCGTCGGGCGAGTACTTGATCGCATTCTCGACGAGGTTGACGAGCACCTGCCGCACCTTGTCCTTGTCGGCCGCGACGTGCGGAGTCTGGCCGTTACCGTTGATGGTGAGCGAGACCTCCGCGGGAGCGTGGACCTGCGTCGCCTCGACGACGCGGTCGACCACTTCGGCGGGCTCGAAGGGCTCGCTTCCGAGGTCCAGCCGCCCTGCGTCGAGCTGGTTCGCGAGCAGGATCTCGTTGACGATCCGACCGAGGCGCTCCGACTCGTCGGCGATCAGCGTGATGAAGCGGTTGCGGCCGCCTTCGTCGAGCGCGAAGTCGTGGCGTAGGAGCGTCTGCGCGGCGCCGTAGACCGCGGCGAGCGGCGTGCGCAGCTCGTGGGAGGCCGTCGCGATGAAGTCGGCCTTGAGCTCCTCGAGCTCGTGCACCTCGGTCAGGTCGCGGAACGCGTAGACGGTTCCGCCGTAGAAGTGCACGCCCGAGATCGAGATCCAGCGCTCTCCTTCATTCGTCTCGAATGGGATCACGACCTCGGCCTGGCCGGGGTCGGGCGACGTCGACACCGGGATCGTGTCGACCGCGTCATTCCACCCCGGGATCGCATCGACGGCAGAGTGGCCGAGGACGTCGTTGGCGTGGATCGCGGTGATCGCCTCGGCTGCGGGGTTCCAGAGACGCACGATGCCGCGCCGGTCGACGAGGACGACGCCGTCCGCTACGTGGGCGACCACCCGAGCCGCGTCCGCGCGCTCCTCGACTGCGCGGTAGAGGCGCCCTCGGTCGATCGCGAGGGCGATCCGTCCGGCCAGGTCCTCGGCGAGAGCGAGGTCGTCCGCGCCGTACGTCTCGCCGGCCTGGCTCCGCGCCAGAGTCAGCGCTCCGAGCGTCCGCTCCTGCGCTCTGAGCGGGACGCAGATCGCCGAGCGCGCGTCGACTCCCTCGAGGATCGCGCCCTTGATCCGGCCGTTCGAGGCCTCGCCGAGCGGCGGGACGATCTCGAGGCCGCCCGTCTCGACGACGCGGCGCACCGTTTCCTCGGGCGCTTGATCCGGGGCGAGCGCGGCCTTCGTGCTCAGTAGTTCGGCGCGTGCGACCGCCACGCGCTCGAGCGGGCTCCCGTCCTCGATCACGTCGACGACGCACCAGTCGGAGTAGTCCCGCACGGCCAGCTCGGCCACGCGCTGGATCGCGCTCCGATAATCGGTCGACGAGGAGAGGACGTGTCCGGCCTCGCGCACGAAGTCGAGGCGGCGCTGACGCTCCACGGTCCGCCCCGCCGCGTCGCGCTCGGCAGCGAGTAGCCGCTCGCGCTCCTCGTCGGCTCGTTTGCGCTCGCCGATGTCGACGAGCAGCGTCTGCGTGTAGAGAGGCTTTCCTTCAGGCCCGCGCACCGTCGCCGTCTCTTCGCGAACCCAGACGACGACGCCGCTGCGCGCCAGTAGGCGGTACTCGAGCTTCCTCGGCGCAGCGCCGGTCGACTTCCGCTTGGCGCCGGCGAGCACTTCGTCCTTGTCGTCGGGATGCAGGAGTTTCTTGAACAGCCCGGGATCGTCCTGCCACTCGGTGGGCGCATAGCCGAGCAGCTCCTCGACCTGCGGGCTGACATACATGATCGCGCTCCTGTCGTTCGGCGCGGAGATCATCGTCACGAGCGGGAGCGCCTCGACGAGGGCGCGATACTTGCGCTCGGCTTCGTGCACGCGCTCGGTTGCGTCCGAGATGACCGCGCACGCCGCCACGATGCCGCGATCGTCGCGAACGGGAATCAGCGACATCGAGACGACCAGGTCTTCGCCGTTTCGTCCGCGCTGGCGGAGGTGGCTGCGGTCGACCCGCTCGCCCTTCGCCACGCGCTCGAGGGCCGCATGGATGTGAGCAGTGTCCTCCTCCGAGCCCAGGAGCGTGACGTCTGCCTCCTCGACGTCCGAGGCCGTGTGGCCGTAGATCCGCTCCGCCCCGCGGTCCCAGGTCAGGATGTTCCCGTCGAGGTCGAGCCCGACGATCGCCTGGGTCTCGTCTCCGCGGACGGCGTCGAGCTCGCTGGCGTCACGCCGGCGCTCCCGTTCGCTACGCCGCAGACGGTCGGAAGCAAGCCCGGTCAGGATCGCCGCCGCGAGCCAGACCGGGAGCGCGACGACCGCACGAAGAGTGTGATCGACGACGAAGACGAAGAAGAGCGCCCAGCCCACCGCTGCGACGAGCGCGCCCCAGCGGGGGCCGACGACGAACGCGACGGCGGCCGCGATCAGCAACGCGAGAGCGGCCGAGGTCTCCGGCGCTTCGACGAACGCGAACGGGATCGTCACTGCAGCCTCGAGCACGAGGCCCAACAGGGCCACGACCCAGGCATGTGATCTGAACCACGAAGCCGACAAGCTCAATTGGCCGCAGACGGTGTTTGCAGGAGCATGACCAAGTTCGCCGGAGAAAGCCAGAACCCTAGCCGCTCATCACTCGGGCTCGTGCGTGACGCTCTCGATGTTGTTGCCTTCCGGGTCGAGGCAGTACGCACCGTAGTAGTACTCGTGGTAGACCCGGCGGATGCCAGGTGGGCCGTTGTCGGTCCCGCCCGCGGCGAGCGCCGCCTCGTGGAAGGCGTCGACGGTCTTGCGATCCGCGGCCCGGAATGCGACGTGCACAGGACTGCTCGGCTCTCCGCGCTGCGCGAGGAAGAAGTCCGGCTTGCCCTGGGCGGCGAACCCGGCTCCCTCCACGAAGTCCATCGTCAGCTCGTAGCCGAGCGGGGCGAGTGCCTGGACGTAGAAAACCTTGGCGGCCTCGACGTCGGCGACGTTGAGCGTCACGTGATCGATCATTGCTCTCGTTACATTCTTGCTGTTGTGATCCTCGAGAACGGGACCGTCAGGACGATGGACGCGTCGATTCCCGTTGCGCGGGCGGTTCCGATCGCCGGCGATCGAGTCGCGGGCGGAGTCGGAACGCATGAAACCGCGCTCGCCTCTCCCGACCGCGTCGACCTCGGAGGGCGCTGCGTCCTGCCCGGCTTCAGCGACGCGCACGTCCACTTTCCGTCGTGGGCGCTCGCGCAGCGCGAGGTGCGGCTCGAGGATACGTCGTCGCTGGATGAGACCCTCCAGCGCGTGGCCTCGGCAGTCGGGTCCGTCGAGCACGGACGCTGGCTTCGCGGGCGCGGCTGGCGAAGCGGGGACTGGTCGCCGGCCGTCGAGCCGACACGCCAGGCGCTCGACTCGGTGACCGGCGAGACGCCGACCGCGCTCATGGCCCGCGACTACCACTCCCTGTGGCTCAATTCGGCGGCGCTCACCCAGGCCGACGGCGATCTCCAGGTCGAGGGTGGAGTCGTCGAGCTCGATGACGACGGTCAGCCGACGGGCGTCCTGCGCGAGGAGTCCGCCTGGCGGTTCCGCGACCTGTACCTGCTCGGTACGGACGACGAGTTCGTCGATGCTATGCGGGACGGACTGCGGATCGCGGCGTCCCGCGGCGTGACCTCGGTGCACGACAAGGACGGCTGGCTCGGTGCGCCTCGCTTCTGGCAACGGCTCGCGGACGAGGGCGGACTGACGTTGCGCGTCTGGCAGTCGCTTCCGTACGACTTCGTCGGCCAACTCGAGGAGCTCGGGTTCCGGTCCGGGCTCGGCGACGACCGGCTGCGCATCGGCTACCTGAAGGTGTTCATGGACGGGACGCTCGGCTCGCGGACCGCGCGACTGCTCGACGGCTCCGGAGTCGAGATCACGAGCGGCGAGGAGTTGGCAGAAATCGTGCGGGCCGGGGCGCGGGCAGGATGGCCGGTGGCCGTGCACGCGATCGGTGATCTCGCCAATCGCGACGCGCTCGATGCCTTCGAGGAGACGCGCGACGAGTGGGCCCCGCTCGGGCTGAGGCCGCGCATCGAGCACGCGCAGCTCTTGACCGAGGAGGACATCCCGCGCTTCGGTCAGCTCGGAGTCGCCGCCTCGGTTCAGTTCAGCCACGCGCCGTCCGACCGTGACATCGCCGAGCGCAACTGGGCCGGCATGACCGACCGCGCCTACGCCTACCGCTCCCTGCTCGACACGGGCGCTGTCGTCGCGAACGGCTCGGACGCGCCGATCGAGGAGCTCGACCCGCTGGCCGGGATCAGGGCTGGAGTTCTGCGCACGCTCGACGACCGCGAGGCCTGGCACCCGGAGCAGGCGGTCACGCTCGAGGAGGCCCTCCAGGCGACGATCCTCGCCCCGGCCTGGCTCGCGCGCGACGAACGGCAGCGCGGGAAGCTCCTTCCCGGCTACCTCGCCGACCTCGTCGTCCTCGATCGCGACCCGCTGGCGATCGAGCCGAACGAGCTACCGGAGGTCGAAGTCGTCGCGACGATGGTCGGCGGACGCTGGATCCACAACCCGCCGCCCTGGGATTAGCCCAGCTCGCGGAGCGAGCGGAAGAGCTCTTTCGCTGTCTCGACGCCGAGCGCGATGTGCTCGACTGGCATGCGCTCATTCGGCGAGTGGATGTTCCCGTCGGGCAGGTCGAACCCGGTGAGGATCGTCGGGATCTGCCTGTTCTCGAGCGCGGTCATCACCGGCAGCGAGCCGCCGATGCGGACCAGCAGCGGCCGCGCGCCGATCACGCGCTCGAACGCGTCCTGGCCGAGCTTGATGGCCGGGTCGTCGGGCCGGACGAGGGCCGCTGGACCACTGGCGGTCAACTCAATCTCGACGTCTGCTCCCTCGGGCGCCGCGTCGCGCATCAGGCGCTCCATCTCGGCCGCGATCGCTTTCTCGTCCTGACCAGGCACGAGCCGGATCGAAACGTTCGCCTCCGCCTCGACGGCGATCACGGTCTTCTGGAGGTGGGGCTCGCCCGCGACGACCCCATGCACGTCGACGGCCGGCTCGACACACGTGCGCAGGTAGTACTCCTCGGCCGCACGCGGATCTGCGGGACGCGCGCCCTGGGCGGCCAAGACCTCAGCGCCGGGTTCGAGCGCGCTCCAACTGTCGATCTCCTCGTCGCTCGGCCGGACGATCCCCGCACGCAGGGGCTCCGGCACCTGGCCGTCCTGCGGGAGCACCGCGCTCAGCACCTGCAGGAGCACGTGGCTCGCGTTCATCGCCGCGCCGCCGAAGACGCCCGAGTGCAGATCCTTCTCTCCCGTCCGGACGCGAACGTGGAAGTAGGCGATCCCGCGCGTCGCGACGAAGAACGCGGGCTTTCCCGGCGCGAGCATGTTCCCGTCGAAGATCACGCAGGCAGCCGCACCGCGCTCGTCGTTCTCGAGGAAGTCGATGATCGAATGCCCGCCGGACTCCTCCTCGCCGTCGCACGCGAAACGCACGTTCACGGGCAACTCGCCCTCGGCGGCGAGCAACGCGGCGGCCTTCAAAAGGATGTACAGCTGACCCTTGTCGTCGGCGACCCCGCGCGCGTACAGCCAGCCGTCGCGAACGGTCGGCTCGAACGGCGGCGACTCCCAGAGCTCGAGCGGCGCCTCAGGCTGGACGTCGAAGTGCCCATACGCGATGACCGTCGGCGCCTCGTCCGCACCTTGCGACGCGCGAAGCTCACCGATCACGAGCGGATGACCTTCGGTCGCGATCAACTCCGCCTGCCCGCCGGCGGCGCGGATGAAGTCCCGAACCCACCCGGCCGCGCGGACGACCTCGTCGACCCGCTCGGGGTCGGCGCTGACACTCGGGATGCGGAGCAGCTCGCCGAGCTGCTCCAGCCACTCCTTCGGCGGTTCCGCCATGGCGGCGGACCCTATCTCAGGCCACTTCGCGAAGCTTCTGGCAGTCCGCGAGCGCGCGAAGCTTCTTCAGGCACTGGTTCTCGATCTGCCTGATCCGCTCCCGGGTGACGTTGAACGCGCGACCCACCTCGTCCAGCGTCCGCGGCTGCTCGCCGTCGAGCCCGTAGCGCATCTCGAGGATCTTCTGCTCCCTCGGGGAGAGCGAGCAGAGGATCTGCTTCAGCGTGTCCCGGCGAAGCGCCTGCTCGGCCGACTCCTCCGGAAGCGGCGCGCTCTCGTCGGTCAGGAAGTGCCCGAACTCCGACTCCTCGTCGTCGCCGACCGGCTTCTCGAGCGACACCGGCAGCTGCGAGCTGCGCCTGATCTGCTCGACCTCCTCGGCGCTCAGGTCGAGCTCCCGCCCGATCTCGAGCGCGGTCGGCTCCCGGCCGAGCTCACCGCGGAGCTTGCGCTCCGAGCGGACGATCTTGTTGAGCTTCTCGACCACGTGGACCGGCATGCGAATCGTCCGCGACTTGTCAGCGAGCGCGCGAGCGACGGCCTGGCGGATCCACCACGTCGCGTACGTCGAGAACTTGAACCCCTTGCGGTAGTCGAACTTCTCGGCGGCGCGCACTAGCCCGATCGTCCCCTCCTGGATCAGATCCAGGAACGGCAGCCCCTGGTTGCGGTAGCGCTTCGCGATCGAGACGACGAGGCGCAGGTTCGCTTCGACCATGCACTGCTTCGCATAGTGGTCGCCGCGCTCGATCTTCTTCGCGAGCTCGATCTCCTGCGGAGCGGTCAGCAGGTCGACCTTGCCGATGTCCTTCAGGAACAGCTGGAGCGCGTCGGTCGAAACGTCCGGCGCGTCGAGGTCGAGCGGCTCGTCCTCGGCTTCCTCTTCCTCGCCTGGCACGACTTCGATGTGGAGCTCCTCGAGCACGCCGTAGAACTCGTCGATCTGCCCGGTGTCGAGAGACAGCTCATCGAGCGTGAGCGTGATCTCCTCGGCCGAGAGCTTTCCGGCCTGGCGGCCCGACTGGACGAGCTCCCAAAGCTCGTCGACCTCCAGGACACTCCCCGGCGCGACCCCGGCCCGCGCTGTCCCTTGCTCCCCTCCGCTCAACTCGGTTCCCCCTCCCCGGTCTGTGACGGTAGTCCGCTGGCCGTAAAAGACGACGTATTTCTAAGACGCGCCAGTGTTTCAAGCGGTATAGGGCCACGTCTATAGGCCGATGGACTCATCTTACGGTCCATAAGTCCTATTTGTCATTAGCGGATTCATACGTTCTCTAGACCGTCGAGAAGCTTCTTCGCTTCCCGGGCCAGAGGCGACCCCGGTTCCTCCTCCTGCGCAAGCCGGAGTTGCCGCTTGCCCTCGGCGAGCGCGCCGGGCTGCGCACGGGCCAGCCAGAGCAGCATTAGACCGAGGTGGAACCGCACCGTGGCTGCGTGCGGATAGCGCTTCGAGAGCGGGCCGAGGCGCGAGAACGCGGCGGACGGCTTGCTCTTGTCGAAGTGGCCTATCGCAGCGGCGACCTGCGTCTCCGGGTCCGTCGCATCGAGTCGGGCAGCAGCGTCGTACTGCCGTCGAGCGGAGAGGCGGCGACCGAGCCGCTGGAGCGCGACGCCGTACAGAAGTTTCGCGCGAGCGTCGGGCTTCGAGGCGTCCTTCGCGAGCAGCTCGAACTGGCGCGGCGGCGAAAGACTCGCGAGCCGGGCCGGCGGCGCGAAGCTCGGGACGAACAGGGGCTCGCCGGGAGGGAACCCGGGATGCAGTGCGTCATCCGCACGTTGGGCGGACATCGTGTCCGGCTGTGCGGCCGCCGCTCGCCTCCAGGATGTGGTCGCCTGACCGGAATCGCCGGCCCACAGGTTCGCGTAGCCGAGGTGGAGCAGGACGAGCGAGTCCTTGGGGTGCTCCTGCGCCAGTCGCTCGAGCGTGGCGAGCCCCGAGCCGGGCCAGGCGGCGAACGCGGCGCCGATCTGCGCCGCCGGTGAGGAGTACCTGGCGAAGATGCGTTCGGCCGCGGCTCGACGCTTGCTCGAGTAGAGGCGCTCGGCTCGCCGGAGCGACCTCGCCTCGGGATCGGTGCGGACTCCGAGGTCGAGCGCGAGCGGCGGTGTGCCTGAAAGAGGGGCCGGCTTGCTCTCGTTTCCAGGCTTGCCGTCGGCCGTGATTACGGCCAGGGCCACCGTCCCGCCCGCCGCCAGACAGGCGGCGGCGCCGGCGATGACGATGATCCGCGCTCTGGGGCTCATGGGCCCCCGATTATCCTTGGGCCATGGCAGGCGACCGCAAGCTTGTCCTCGAAGTCGACGCGGAGCGGGCGCGCGAGCTCCTCGCATCCGACGATCCGCCGGCCCTCGTCGACATCCGTGAGGGGTGGGAGCTCGAGTCGGGGACGATCACCGGCTCGGAGCACATCCCGATGGGCGAGGTGGGCGCGCGGCTCGACCCGCAACGCGACCGGCACATCGTCCTCTACTGCTCGCACGGCAACCGTTCGCTCCGCCTCGCGCAGGCAATGCTCGCGCACGGCTACGAAGACGTCGTCTCGCTCTCCGGCGGGATCACCGCGTGGGCCGAGGCCGGCCTTCCGGTCGAGCTACCGGGCGAGCTCGACGACGCCCAGCGGGTCCGGTACAGCCGACACATCCTGATCCCGGAGATCGGAGTCACCGGCCAGTCGCGCCTGCTCGCCGCGAGCGTGCTCGTCGTCGGCGCAGGCGGGCTCGGCTCGCCGGCTGCCCTCTATCTCGCGGCCGCAGGCATCGGGCGCCTCGGGATCGTGGACGACGACCTCGTCGACGAGTCGAACCTTCAGCGCCAGGTGCTGCACTCCACGGCCGCGCTCGGGGAGCCCAAGGTCGAGTCGGCCGAGCAGCGGGTGCGCGAGCTGAACCCGGACGTCGAGGTCGTCGCCTACCCGAAGCGGCTCGGCGCGGACAACGTCGACGGCATCCTCGACGAAGGCTGGGAGGTGATCGTCGACGGGGCCGACAACTTCCCGACGCGCTACCTCCTCAACGACGCGTCCGTCTGGCACGGCATCCCGGTCGTGCACGGCTCCATTTTCCGGTTCGAGGGTCAGGCGACTGTTTTCGCTCCGGGCGCCGGGCCGTGCTACCGCTGCCTCTTCCCCCAGCCGCCTCCGCCCGAGCTTGCACCGAGCTGCGCAGAGGGGGGCGTGCTCGGCGTGCTCCCCGGCGTGATCGGCTCGATCCAGGGCTCGGAGGCGCTCAAGCTCGTGCTCGGGATCGGCGATCCGCTCATCGGGCGCCTGCTCCTGTACGACGCGCTGGCCGGCTCGTTCGACGAGGTCTCGGTCCGGCGTGACCCCAACTGCCCCGTCTGCGGCGACTCGCCCACGATCACCGAGTACGTCGACTACGTCGACTTCTGTGCTGGTACCGGCTGAGGTCCGGCGCGAGCTGGAGCGCCACGCGCTCGAGGAGGCGCCGAACGAGGCGTGCGGGCTCGTCGTCCTCCGCGACGGCGACGCAGTTCGGTACGAGCGCGGGCGGAACGCGGACGCGTCGCCGTACCGGTTCAGGCTCGAGGTCGAGCCCGAGGTCTGGTTCCTGGAGGACGAGGGCTACGAGCTCGCGGTGTTCCATTCGCACCCGAGCTCGCCGCCGAAGCCATCGCGCGCGGACCTCGAGCGGGCCGGCCTCTGGGCGGCGCGTCCGTGGCTGATCATGCGCACCGACACCCGCGAGCTCGCGGCGTGGCGGCTCGACAACGGCTCAGCGACTTCCATTCCGCTTGCGTAGCGCAATCGTCGTCGGCGCGGGGATCTTCGGCGGGTCGCTCGCCCTCCGGCTCGTGTCGAGCGGCTGGGACGTCACGCTGGTCGAGCAGTACCCGCCCGGACACGTGCGCGCCGCCTCGGGCGGGGAATCGCGACTAATCCGCTTCTCCCACGGCGACAACGACTGGTACACGCGCTCGGCGCGGCGTGCGCTGGACCTCTGGCGCGAGCTCGAGCGCGAGACGGGGAACGAGCTTCTCGTCCCGTCGGGCGTCGCGTGGTTCTTCACCGGCGCGCACGGTTGGGGCGAAGAGAGCGAGCGCGTCCTGAGAGAGCAGGACATCGCCGTCGAGCTGCTCGCACCCGATGAAGGCGCGCGCCTGTTCCCGAGCTTCGACGGGCAGGGACTTCGGTCGATCCTGCTCGAGCCCGACGCAGGAGTGCTCCGCGCCCGCGACGCGACTCGCGTTACCGCCGAGCTCGCGATCGAGCGCGGAGCGCACTTCGTCACCGCGACTGCGACACCCGAGGACGAGCGGGTCGTAGTCGGAGACGAACGACTCGAGGCCGATGCGGTCGTCTGGGCGGGAGGCGCCTGGCTCGCCGATCTCTTCCCCGAGCTGCTCGATCTCCGTGTGACTCGACAAGACGTCTACTTCTTCGGCGCGCCCGCCGGCTGGCAGGCGCCGTCGGTGCCCGGGTGGGTCGATTTCGACAACGGGGTCTACGGGGTCGGCGACCTCGACGGCCGCGGTTTCAAGGCGAGCCCGGACCGGGAAGGGCCCGCGTTCGACCCCGACTCTGGCGAGCGCGTACCGTCCGAGGAGAAGGAGCGTGAGGCGCGCGAGTACCTGGCGCTCCGTTTCCCGGCTCTGGCCGGAGCCCCACTCGTCGGCACACGCTCGTGTCCCTATTCGCTCACCGAGGACACGAACTTCCTGATCGTTCCGCACCCTGAGCACGAACGGGTTTGGCTGTTCGGCGGCGGTTCCGGCCACGGCTTCAAGCACGGGCCGGCGCTCGCGGAGTACGTGGAGAAGCTGCTGGACGGCTCGGAGGAGCCCGATCCGATGTTCGGGCTCGGAACACGGTCACCAGGGGGCGGTTTGCGCGCCCCCTGGATCGAGCGCTGACGCGCTAGGTGACCTTGAAGCTGCCCTTCATGATGGTCGCGTGAGGGTCGCAGACGTACCTGTACGTCCCCTTCTTCAGCTTGACCGTGACGGACTTCGTGCCCTTGAACGGCGTGGTCGTGATGATCTTGTTCACGCCGGGGCCGGTGAGATGGAAGTCGTGGATGTTCGACTTGTCGTTGACGGTGATCTTGTACGAGCCGGCCTTGAGCGTCTTCACCTTGGCGGTGCCCTTCTTCAGGGTGATGGTGAAGCCGGGGCCGACCGTTCCGGTCAGCTTCGTCACGCTGCTGGTCGCGCCGATCGGCGCCGCGAGCGCGAGCGCCGCGACGAGCCCGGCGGCGACTAGTGCGATTCGAGACATCGTCCTCCTTTGATGCAACATGGCTTGTTTGTGCCTACTCGGCCTTGGATCTTTCTGGATTGCCGGAGCCGATACTAGACGCGGTGCGTTAGGCGCTCGTTAAGCCGCCCCGGCTCGATCCTGGAACCAGAAGAGACCGACGGTGCCCGGGCCTGCATGCGTTCCGACAACCGGGCCGAGTGTAGTCGCAACCTCGATTTCGGCGTTCGGGCGGAGGTCGAGGACGAGCTCCTCCAGTGCCGCCATCCGTTCCGGCGCTTCCGCGTGCGCGATTCCCACGCGGAGCCCGGGCTCGTCGGTCGTTCCGGCCCGAAACGCCTCAGCGAACTCCTGGATCGCCTTCCGGTTGCCGCGCACGCGCTTGAGCGGGAGCACCTCGCCGTCCTCGAGCGTCAGGATCGGTTTGATGTTCAAGAGCTGTCCTGCCCACCCCGCGGCGCGACCGATCCGCCCGCCCCGCGCAAGGAACTCGAGCGTGTCGAGCGTGAAGACGAGGCCCGACTCGCGCTTGAAGCGCGCGACGAAGTCGTCGACCTCCTGGTCGGTCGTCGCGCGTTCGAGGCGGCGTTGAGCGCCGAGCGCGAGCATCGTGATCGCGGCCGACGCCGTCTCCGAGTCGACCACACGAACGCGCCCGCCGGATTCCTCGCCGGCGCGCCGTGCGCTCTCGTACGTGCCCGAGAGCTTGGCGGAGACCGTAAAGGTGAGGATGCGCTCGTAGCCGTCCAGCTCGTCGTAGGCGGACTGGAAGTCCTGCGCGGTCGGCTGCGACGTGGTGGGAAGCTCCTCGGCGGTGCGCAGCCGCTCGTAGAACTCGGCCGGCCCGATGTCGACGTAGTCGCGATAGCTCTCGGCGCCGAAGCGGACGTAGAGCGGGACGACGCGCCAGTTCGGGAACCGGTCCGCCGCGTCTGGGAAGTCCGCGGTCGAGTCGAGGACGATCGCCGTGTTGGCGGCGTTCAGGTCCACCTCAGCCCTGGCCCGCGGCGCTGAGGATCGCTTCGATGATCGTGTCGAGATGCTCGTCCTTCGTCAGGCACGCGACCGCGCCGGCTTCGAAGAGCGCATCGACCTCACGTAGGTTGGCCGAGGCGGTGAGGCAGATCACCGCCACCTCCGGGCACGCGGCCCGCAGCGCCCGAGTCGCCTCGACGCCGTCGAGCGCCGGCAGCCGGAAGTCCATGATGACCACGTCCGGGTCGAGCTCGACACAGAGATGGGCGACCTTCGACCCGTCGCCCACCGAGCCGACGACTTCGATGTCCGAGCGCAGCCCGAGCAGGAGCTCGAGCGCCTCCCGGAAGACGTCGTTGTCCTCGACCAGGGCTACACGAACGGGCGCAGCGGACACGCGACAACTCTAGGGAGTCACTCGGCCGAGACCAATAGCGGGTAGTGGGGCTGCCCGCCTGGGTGGACTTCGAGCTCGAGGCCCGGGTGTTGTTCGGCGACGCGGGCGAGGAGCGGCCCGAGCTCGGGCTCGTCCTTGCCGGTGATCAGCGTCAGGACGTCGCGCGGCTCGGCGAGCAGGCGGTCGACGACCGAGGCTGCAACCGTGTCGAAGCTGGTCCCGCCCGCGACGGGGTCGCCGCCGACGAGGCCGAGATATGCGCCGCGCTCGACCTGGAGGCCGTCGACACTGACCGCTCTCGAGGCGACGGTGACGCCGCCGGTTGCGATCGCAGCCGCGGCGTCCTCCATCGCGTTCGCGTTTAGCTCGGCGTCGGCGAGCGGGTCGTATGCCAGCATCGCGCCGAGGCCCGACTGAAGGGAGCTCGACGCCACGACATCGACGGGCCCGGCTGCCAACCGCGCGGCCTGACGGGCCGCGAGGACGACGTTGTCGTTGTTCGCGAGGACGACGACCTCGGGCGCCTGCGTGAGCTCGATCGCCTCGAGCAGCTCCTCGGTCGACGGGTTCATCGTCTCGCCGCCGTCGACGATCCCGGTCGCGCCCAGGCTCTCGAAGAGGCGGCGGTTGCCCTCTCCGGCGACCACGGCGACGACCGCCGTCCTGCGATCGTCGGCGTCCGGCTGCGACAGCCGCTCCTCGCGCTGGGCGCTCTGGAGGTGCATGTTCGCGATCTCGACACGCTCGATGACGCCGATCGCGGTGCCTGCACGCAGGGCCGAGCCGGGGTCGTCGGTGTGGACGTGCGCCTTGAGCGCCGTAGCGTCGCCGACGACGAGCAGCGAGTCGCCGAGCGGCTCGAGCTCCCGCTCGAAAGCGGCGCGATCGATGTCCTCTCCCTCGACGACGAAGGTCGTGCAGTAGCGGTAACGCGAGGCCTCCTGATGGATCGCCTCCGCGCTCAACTGCACCGCCTCGACGGCCTCGGGAAGCGGTTCGCCGGAGACGTACGCCGAGATTCCGCGGAGAATTTCGACCAACCCAGCGGCGCCGGCGTCGACGACTCCTGCCTTCCTGAGCACGTCGAGCTGCTCCTGCGTCCGCGCGACCGCTTCATCTCCGCGCACGACGAGCGCATGGAGAAGCTCGGGCAACTGTTCATCACGGCGAGACTCGGCCTCGTCGGCGAGTGCGCGGACGACCGTCAGGATTGTCCCCTCGGCCGGCTCGCGAACCGCAGCCCAGGCTGCATCGGAACCGCGTCGCAGCGCGGTTGCGACGGAGCCGTCTTCGTCGAAGCCTTCGACGGCGCCGCGAACGATCTGCGAGAGGATCACCCCGGAGTTGCCGCGTGCACCGAGCAGTGCTGCGTGCGCGATATCGGTCTCCCCCGCTTCGAGGGCCTCCCGCACCGCGCGCACCGTGAGCAGCATGTTCGTCCCGGTATCGCCGTCGGGCACTGGGTAGACGTTGAGGTCGTCGATGCGCGCCCGGTTGCGGTCGAGAGCGCTTTCCGCCGCACGGGCGAGCTCGAGCACGCTTTCGCGCTCGGTCATTGGCGGTTTATATCGGGCTTAGAGGGCCTTTTCGACCTTGCCGGCCTTCAGGCACTTCGTGCAGACGTAGGCACGGGTAGGCCGCCCGTCGAGCAGAACGCGGACGCGCTGGAGATTCGGGTCGAAGCGCCGCTTCGTGGCCACCATCGAATGGCTCCGGCTGTGACCGAAGGACGGCTTCTTTCCGCAGATTGCGCAGACCTTTGCCATAGGGCTGCGCATAGTAGCGACAGCCACGCTTCGATCGGGCACGCGATGTAACTTCGGCGCGTAGCCCGCAGCGGGCTAGTGCAAGCCGCCTGCGGCCTGCGCCCGGAGCTGCGAGAAGACGTCGGCCATCTCGAGGGCCGTCCGCACGGCATCCGCCGCTCGGTCGATCCGCTCTTCGGCCTGCTCCCGCGTATCGACGGTGAGGACGCCGAAGGAGACCGGCACGCCGGTCTCGAGTGCCGCTAGCTGGAGTCCGCTGGCCGCCTCGCTCGCCACGTACTCGAAGTGCGGCGTCTCGCCGCGGATCACGCAGCCGAGCGCGACCACGCAGGCGTAGCGGCGCGTCTTCGCGAGCGCCATCGCGGCCAGCGGAAGCTCGAAGGCTCCCGGAACGGGCATCACCATGATCGACTCGGGCGTGACGCCGACCTCCTGGAGCTCCTCGAGGGCGCGCTCGAGCAGCCGGTTCGTGATCTCGCCGTTGAAACGACTGACGACGACGGCGACCGCACGACGACCGTCGACCCCTCCCTCCAGGACGCTGTAGCCGTCCGGTACACGCAGCTCGCCTGCCGCGTGCTCGGTGTCGACGCGGGAATCAACTTCAACCGGTGCCTCCGCACCGTCTTCGGAAGGCTTCTTGCCAGCGGGCTCCGGCTCCTCCTGCGTGCCGGGGGAACCTCCCGGTTCCCCCGAGACCCCCTCCCCTGATCCGCTTTCGCGGACAGGCGGCTGCGCAGCCCCCATGTCGCGCAGCCTCGACTCGATCTCGTCGATCCGCTCGCTCATTCGTCCCTGCCCTCGCGAAAGCGCAGATCCTGGTGGTGCAGCCGGTGCCCGAGCTTGTCGCGCTTCGTCTCGAGGTAGCGCCGGTTCTCCTCGGTCGGCGCGACCTCGATCGGGACCTGCTCGACCACGGTCAGCCCGAAGCCCTCGATCCCGGTCAGCTTCTTCGGGTTGTTCGTGAGGATGCGGATCGTCGTCAGCCCGAGGTCGGCGAGGATCTGATTGCCGATCCCGTACTCGCGCGCATCCGCCGGAAGCCCGAGCTCGAGATTTGCCTCGACCGTGTCCAAGCCCGCCTCCTGGAGCTCGTACGCCTTGAGCTTGTTCAAGAGCCCTATGCCGCGCCCCTCCTGGGTCATGTAGAGCAGCACTCCTCGATTCTCTTCGGCAAGCCGGGCGAGCGCCTGCTCGAGCTGCTCGCCGCAGTCGCACCGCAAGGAGTGGAAGACGTCGCCGGTCAGGCACTCCGAATGGACGCGGACGAGCACGTTCTCGGCCCCGTCGACCTCGCCCCGGACGAGCGCGATGTGGTGCTTGCCGGTCAGCTTCTCGCGGAACGCGATCGCCTGAAACTCGCCGTACGCGGTCGGCAGGTGCACCGAGGTCGTACGCTCGACGAGCTTCTCGGTGCGGCGCCGGTACTCGATCAGGTCGGCGACCGTGATCAGCCTGATGTCGTGGCGACCGCAGAACTCGACCAGGTCGGGGACGCGCGCCATCGTCCCGTCATCTTTCATCACTTCGCAGACGACGCCCGCGGGGTTGAGTCCGGCGAGCCGCGCAAGGTCGACCGCCGCCTCCGTCTGGCCGGCGCGGCGCAGCACTCCGCCTTCGCGTGCGCGCAGTGGGAAGACGTGGCCGGGCTGGACGACGTCGCCGGGGCCTTTCGTCGGGTCGATCGCGACCTGGATCGTGCGCGAACGGTCCTGCGCCGAAATCCCGGTCGAAACGCCTTCGCGCGCCTCGATGGAAACGGTGAACGCGGTCTGGAGCGGCGTCTCGTTGCGGTCCGCCATCTGGCGCAGCCCGAGCTCGTCGCAGCGCTCCTCGGTCAGGGGCAGGCAGATCAGCCCCCGCGCGTGGGTGGCCATGAAGTTGATCGCCTCGGGCGTTGCGAACTGTGCGGCGATCGTGAGGTCGCCTTCATTCTCGCGATCGGCGGCGTCGACGACGATCACGAACTTGCCCTGGCGAATGTCCTCGATCGCGTCCTCGATCGTGGCGAAGACATTCGTCTGTTCGGGCGCGGTCTGGGTCATCAGCCCGAAACTGTATCCCGGTCGATCAGTTTCTCGACGTACTTGGCGAGCACGTCCACCTCGAGATTGACCTCGTCGCCCGGCTCGAGCACCCCGAGCGTCGTCACTTCGAGCGTGTGCGGGATGAGCGCGACCTCGAACGCGTCGTCGCGCATTCCGGCGATCGTGAGCGAGACGCCGTCGACCGTGATCGAGCCCTTCTCGACGCAGTAGCGCAGTACTTCGGGCGCCGCCTCGACCCACACGCGCGCGTCCTCGATCGACACCACCCGCCCTATCGCGTCGACATGGCCCTGGACGAAGTGCCCGCCCAAAGCGTCGCCGGCGTGGAGCGCCGGCTCCAGGTTCACCTCGCCCCCGGCTGCGAGCCTGCCGAGGGTCGTGCGGCTGAGCGTCTCGGGGACCGCGGTCACGGAGAAGCTGCCGTTCGAGACCGCCGTCGCGGTCAGGCACGCGCCGCTGACGGAAACCGAGTCGCCCACGGCGAGCGTCGAAGCCGTTTCCGGAGCCAAGATCTCCAGGCGGACTCCGTCGTCGACCTGCTCGATCGACGCGATCCGCCCCCGTTCCCTGACGATTCCCGTGAACATCGCGCGAAGGCTAGTCACACACCGAGCGCAAGTGCTTCGAGGGTTTCGCGGGCGATCATCTCCAGCTCTCCGCGCTCGCCCGCGGCGGCCCTCTTCACATGCTCGGCGAGCTCGTCGACCGCCTCTAGCTGCCCCGGAGCGAGAGCGCTGCGATCGCTCTCCGCCAGCCCGCGCTCGAGCTCGGCGTTGCCGATGTGCCTGGCCAGCCAACGCGAAATGAGCGTGATCAGGCGGTCGTCGGCGCGTTGCTCAGGGCTCATGGACATATGCGGTCAGGAGGACATCGTTGCCAAGGGCTCGCGCGGTCTGGTGCGTGAGCGCTGCCTGGACGGTCAGTCGCGGCCCCGAGCCCGAGATCACCGGCGCGATGAAGAGCATCAGCTTGTCAACCAGGTCGGCCTCGAAGAACGCCGACGCGAGGGTCGGGCCGCTTTCGAGCAGGAGCGACTGAACGCTCTCCCCGGCGAGCCGCCGGAGCTCCTCGTCGAGCGGGCCGGCGTGCAGCTCGAGCTGCGATCCGTCCGGGAGCGGCCCTCGCCCGAAGGCGAGCCGCCGCGGCTGGCGGACGACGTCGACGTCGCGCGCGTCGAGCCGTGGGTTGTCCGCACGCACGGTTCCCATCCCGACTGCGACAGCATCGGAAGCTGCCCGGAGCTCATGGACGAGCCGCCTGCTTTGCTCGCCCGAGACCCAGCGCCGGCCGGGCACGGCAAAGCGTCCGTCGAGTGTGAGCGCCGCCTTGTAGGTCACGAACGGCCTCTCGAGCCGCGCCCATGTGAGCCACGCCTCGATCTGGACGCGCGCCTCCCAGAGATCGGCGAGCTCGACGTCGACGCCCGCCTCGCGCAAGCGTGCGATCCCGTCGCGCATCGGATCCTTCGCGCCGACGACGACCCGCGTAATCCCGGCCGCGAGAATCGCGTCCACGCACGGCGGCGTCGTCCCGTGGTGGTCGCAAGGCTCGAGCGTCACGTAGAGCGTCGCGCCCCGAGCCGATTCGCCGGCAGCCTCGAGCGCAACGACTTCGGCGTGCGGCCCGCCCTTGCGCTCGTGCCAGCCCTCGCCGACGACGTGACCGTCGCGGGCGACGACGGCTCCGACGACCGGGTTCGGATGCGTCGTCCCTCGCCCGCGCTCCGCGAGCTCGACGGCGCGTTCGAGCATCAGAGCGCTGAGAGCTCGCGGTACGCGGCCGCGATGTCCCTTTGGCCGAAGACGCTCGTTCCAGCGACGAGCAGGCTCGCGCCCGCATTGCGCAGCTGGCGGACGTTGTCCCGGCCGACCCCGCCGTCGACCTGGATGTAGACGTCGTGGGGCAGCAGCTCGCGCAGCCGCTGCACGCGAGGAATCGACTCCGGCATGAACGGCTGTCCCGAATAGCCCGGGTGGATGCTCATGCAGAGGACGAGGTCGACGAGCCCGCCGGCCGCCTCGGCCACGGCGTGCGGCTCACTCTCGGGATTGAACGCGACGCCGACGCCGAGCCCGAGCTCACGCGCCTGCGCGATCACGCCCGGCAGGTCGTCGCACACCTCGTAGTGCACAGTCACGCTGTCGCCGCCGGCCTCTGCGATCGCGTCGAAGTGTTTCTCGGGCGACACGATCATCAGGTGGCAGTCGAGAATGCCGCCGCGCTCGTGGACGAGCGGCGAAATCGACTTCAGGACGATCGGCCCGATCGTGATCGGCTCGATGAACTGCCCGTCGCCGACGTCGAACTGGAAGATCTTGGCCCCAGCGTCCATGACGGTTTCGAGCTGCTCGCCGAGCCGCGCAAAGTCGGCGGCATAGATCGAGGGCTCGATCTCGAGCCCGCCGCGCACCCAATCCGTCCAACCCATGCTCAGGAGCGTAAGCCGCGGAGCCACGCGTCGTAGGGCATACGCGTTCCGCCTTCGGGCTGCACCTCGAGGAGCTCGAGCCGGTCGCCGTCGAGCCTGGAGCGCCAGACGATCACCGGGCGACCCTCGAGCTGACCCCGCGCGCCGATGTGCGGCGACAGGGCGCGGATGCGGTCGTGGAGCTCCCGCGCCGGCCGCGACCAGTCGAGCTCGCGGTCGGCCGGGCCGATCTTGTCGGCGTACGAGGGCTCGCCGACCTGCGGCGAGAAGGAGTCGTTTGCAAACGCCTCGTCTATCAGCACCGGCGCGACGCGGCCGACCTCGGCATACACGTCTCCCGCAGTCGCGTCGCCGCCGATCGAGAGGTCGCGTTGCGCGCCGATCGGTCCGGCGTCGAGCTCCTCGACGAGGCGGATCACCGACACGGCGCTCTCCTCGTCTCCGGCCATGATCGCGCGCTCGATGGGCGCCGCGCCCCGCCAGCGCGGAAGCCGCGACGGGTGGACGTTCAGCCAGTTCGCCTGATCGAGTAGGCCCGCCGGGATGAGCGCGCCGTAGGCGACGACAACCACCGTGTCGACGCCATCGAGTGAGAAGGACTCATCGACGCGCTCGACCTGGCGAACGGGAATGCCGAGCCGCACCGCCGCGTCCTTGGCAGGAGGCACGCCAACCTTTCGTCCGCGGCCTCGCTGCCGGTCGGGACGCGTGAGCAGGAACTCGACGTCGTGCCTCGCGGCGAGCCGTTCGAGGACGTCTGCTCCGAGCGGCGCAGTCGCCGCGACGGCCAGCCTCACAGTGCGACTTGTTGGCGCAGGACCGCGAGCGCCTCGCGTTTTCCGTCAGGCGTCGTGCGATCGAGGATGAGCACTCCGTCGAGATGGTCGAGCTCGTGCTGCGCGACCCTCGCTGGCAGTCCTTCGAGCTCGAGCGAGACCTCGTTTCCGTGCTCGTCGCGCGCTTCCACTTTGATGCGCACAGGACGCTCGACCGGCACGACGACGCCCTGCATCGACAGGCAGCCCTCGTCGTCCTCGTCGAGCTCGTCGGAGCGCTGGACGATCACCGGGTTGACGAGCGCCCTCGGCTCCTCGTCCTCGTCGGCCTGGATCACGAACACGCGGCGCAGGATGCCGACCTGGTTCGCCGCTAGGCCGACGCCTCGCGCATCCTGCATGAGTTGGATCATCCGTTCGACGAGCTGCGCGAGCTCCTCGTCGAACCCGACTACCTCCGAGGCCTGGAGGCGCAGGACCGGATCCGGGTACTGGCGGATCTGTGCGAGCGCGAGCTGCCGCTTGGCCTCGGTTTGCGCGTCGAGCTCGTCGTCGGTCTTGATCTGACCCTGTTCCGCCATGACGCCGAGTGTAGTGGTCGCGACCGTGAGCACGTTCCCGTCTGGCCGTTCGGAAACCAAGCAGTCCAAGGACGCAGGGAGGGCCTATACGAGCACGTATAGGCCCGATTGAGGACGCCGGAATGCGCCGTGTTTCCGGGCGGTCAGGCGGACAACCGTGCCTGCGGTCGCGGCCACTGATCAGAGGCTCTGGGGGTCAACGTCGACGACTGCCGAGAGATCGGCCTCGC
>JBKPQP010000035.1:0-2717 GCA_046734155.1 Actinomycetota bacterium
GGGCAGCTCGCCCTACAACAAGAGGACGGGGGAGAGGGATCGTCTGCGGCGCCCGGTCATCTCAGAGGACAGGTAACCGGGCCCGCAGCAACTAGCTTCCTGGCGGGGACCCGCGGCGTCTCGCTCCCCCGGCCAAGGTCATAACTCCGCGTCGGCGCCCTCGAACTCGCGGATCTTCGCCCTGACCGCGTCCGGAACCGGGCACGCCTCGCGCTCGTCCAGGTCGACGTTGACGACCGTCTGATGGGCCTCGGCCAGGAAGAGGTCGTCGTCGACCCGGTAGGCCTGCATCTCGAAGGTCATGCTCGTCCGGCCGATTCGCTCCACCCGGATGAAGACCTCGAGCAGGTCGTCGAATCGAGCCGGAGCGTGGTACTCGATGTTCAGCGCGCGCAGAACGAGGTCGCCGTCGAAATCCGCGTACAGCAGGCGAAGGTGACGGAAGTACTCGACGCGAGCCACGTCGAAGTACGGGAAGTAGCGGCCGTAGTAGACGATGCCCTGCGCATCAGTGTCGGAGAACCCGACGCGCGTCAACGACGAGAACTTGAACGGCGGCTTACGGTCGGTGACGCGGCCGAGCTCGAGATCCATCGGCCGGGATGCTAAGCGTCTACGTGCCCAGGCCGCGGTCGTAATCGGCGAGAACTCGCCGGTGGCGAACCCAGCCGACGATGCCCCAGCCGGCCAATCCCGCGAGCACGAGCCCGATCACGGCGAACGGCACTAATGCGAAGTCGCCGCTGAGCTTGGGCGGCTGGGTTGGCCCCGAAACATTGCTCTTCCCTCGGTTGTAGGTCTGGGCGCTCGGGTTCGCCTGGAAGTCGCGCGCCGCCTGGACGACGCCTGGCTTGCCGATCGGCGCGAACGTCGCCCCCGGCATGAACGAGTCGACGAGCCACTTCCCGTGCGCGGGGTGCAGGTACACGTTGAACAGGATCTGGCCCAACTTGCCCTGGTACTTGGCCGTCGGGGAAAGGATCAGCTCGACCGAGAGCTCGTCCCTTGTCCGGTACTGGATCGTCCAACCGTGGAAGTGCCGCCCGGCGGCGGGATACGGGTAGACGGGAATCTCGCCGTGGCTCCATTGCTGTCGGGTCATGCCGGCTTTCAGCGTCGGCGTGAGCACGTCGTAGGCGGCGGCCGGGTTCTGCCGCTTGACCGCATGGTTGACAAAGATGTCGAGGGTCCTGTTAACCGCCGCACGGTCGGACGGGGCCAGGTGCGGAGGTGCCGCGAGCGCCGGCGCGGCTAGTACGAGTGCAGCGGCGCACGCAATCAGGATCCCCCGTCCCCTCATACCTCACAGAGTAGCTACGGGGCCCGGTCAGCCGAGAAGTTCCAGGACCTCGTCGCGCTTGCGCTCCATCAGCTCCTGCGAGAGCGCCTCGAGGTTCAGGCGGAGCAGCGGCTCCGTGTTCGAAGGCCGCACGTTCAGGTGCCAGTCATCAGCCTCGATCGAGATCCCGTCCAGGTGCGAGACGGTGCCCTCGTCGCCGAAGCGCTCCTTGAGCTCCTGGAGCTTGACGGCCACGTCGGCGACGGAGACGTTGATCTCGCCGGTCAGGAAATAGCGCTCCCGGTACGGGCGCAGGAGCTCCGAGAGCGGCTGACCGCGCTTCGAGACGAGCTCCAGCACGAGCAGGAACGGGATCACGCCGGAGTCGGCCTGGAAGAAGTCACGGAAGTAGTAGTGCCCCGAGACCTCGCCGGCGAAGACGGCGTCCTCCTCGCGCATGCGCTGCTTGATGAACGCGTGCCCGACACGATTGATGAGAGGGATGCCGCCCGCGCGTTCGATCGTCTCCGGCACGGCCCAGCTCGCGCGCACGTCGTAGATGATCTTCGCTCCCGGGTTTTTCTCGAGCATCAACTCGGCGAGGAGCGCGGTCACGAAGTCGCCGGGCACGAACTCGCCGGTGTCGTCGATGAAGAAGCAGCGGTCGGCGTCGCCGTCGAAGGCCGCGCCGAGGTCGGCCCCGTCCTCGCGCACCTTGCCGATCACGAACTCGCGGTTCTCGGGCAAGAGTGGGTTCGGCTGATGGTTCGGGAACGTCCCGTCGGGCTCGAAGAAGTACGGGACGGCGTCGATCGGGATGCGCTCCAAGACTGGCGGCAGCATGACGCCGCCCATCCCGTTCGCCGCGTCGATCACGACGCGCTGCCGCTGGATCTGGTCCTCGTCGACGAACGACAGGACCTTGTCGACGAAGGCCGGAAAGACATCCTCCTTTCGGACCTGTCCGAGGGCCCGTCCCTCGGACACATCCGGTGAGGACAGCGCGCGGTCACGGATGTCGAGCAGGCCCGAGTCGCCGCCGACCGGCATCGCGCCGCGGCGCACGACCTTCAGTCCCGTGTACTCCTTGGGATTGTGCGACGCGGTCACCTGGAGCCCGCCGTCGAGCTCGAGGTGTCCGACCGCGAAATAGAGCATCTCGGTGCCGACGAGCCCGATGTCGATCACGTCGGCCCCTGAGGCGGCCGCGCCATCGATCGCCGCCTGCGCCATCGCGGGCGACGAGCTGCGCATGTCACGTCCGACGGCGATTCGCTGCGGCTCGAACTGCTCGACGTAGGCGCGGCCGATCGCGCGCGCACCCTCTTCGTCGATATCGTCCGGGTAGATCCCGCGCACGTCGTAGGCTTTGAAGACCTTCGGATCCAGCACCGCGGGGATGGTAAACGCCGGCTGGGTCGTTCTTACACTTAGACCT
>JBKPQP010000036.1:0-7280 GCA_046734155.1 Actinomycetota bacterium
GACTCGATCCTAGGTGGCCGTGAGCAGTCCGGCGAGGAGGTAGTGCGCCGTCAGGTTCTGGAACGGGTCGAAGCGCTCGCCGAGCGCGCGCACCTCGTCTGTGGTCAGGCTGCGCCCGTTGCCGTAGAAGCGCGACGCGGCCTTGCGCACGCCGAGGTCTCCGGCCGGCCAGGCGCGCGGCCGGGCCAGGTGGCGGGCGAGGAACCAGTCGGCCGTCCACTCGCCGATTCCGGGTAGTGCCGTCAGCGCGTCCTTGACCTCGTCGTCGGTCAGGAGCCCGAGCGTGCTGAGATCGAGGTCGCTGCGCGCCAGGCCGGTCGCGTACTCGGCCTTGCGGTGCGAGAACCCGAGCGCGAAGAGCTCGTCCGGCTCGGCTGCGGCCAGCCGTTCCCGGGTCGGGAACGCATAGGCGTGCTCGGCGCGAACGCCGAAGCGCTCGATCAGCCGGTTGCGGATCGCAAAGGCGGCGTGGAGCGAGACCTGCTGCGCGGTGATCGATGTGATGAGGCTCTCGAAGGGCTCCACGGCGATCGGGGGCCGGAGCCCGCGGAGCTCGACGACGAGGCCGGCCAGCACCTGCTCGGTCGCGGCGTAGGCGTAGAACGCACCGAGGTCGAACTCGGCCCCAAGCAGACGCCGCACGACCGGCGCGATGTCCTCATCGACTGGATCGACGTCGACGCCGCCCGGAGCCTGGGTGATTCGCACTTCGCGGCCGTCGACGACCCGATGCAGCGCACCTCCGTGCCAGAGGTTCGCGAGGTCGGTGCCGAAGGCCCGGTAGCGAGCGGTCGAGAGCTCGAAGGCGTACGGCTCGGGAAGCTCGAGGAGCCCCACGCCTAGGCGGCGAGCGCCTCGGAGAGCGCGTGAAAGTCGGTGAACGGCTCGAACGGCTTCCCGTGCTCCGCCAGGTAGCGCGCCAGGCCTGCCGTCGCGAAGACCCGGTCCGAGGCGAGAGCGGCGCAGCGGTCCGAGTAGCCGTCGCCGACGTACACCACCTGGCCCGCGGGCAGGAGCGAGCGCTTGCACGATTCGCCGCAGACGTCGCAGTCGTCCGGGTAGCGCCACACGACGCGCCACCCATCGGGCCGCGCGTCGACCCGGTTCGCGTGAAGCTCGACCTCGACAGCCTCCCGCTCGAGGATCGGCTCGATGAACTCCTCGAATCCGCTCGAGACAACGTGGACATCCCAGCCTGCCGCCTGCGCGGAACGCACGAACGCCGCGAATCCCGGGCGTACGTTCGCGCGGTCGAGCACCCAGTCGACCGCCTCCTCGAGCGGCGCCGTGACCGGTTCGAACTCGCGCACGATCACCTCGCGGAGCGGGAGACGACCCTCGTGGAGGCCGTCCTCGACCTCCTGGTAGACGGCCGGGTCGCCGAACTCGAGCGCGATCCGGTCGAGGAGATCCGACTCCGTGACCGTGCCGTCGAAGTCGAGAACGACCGCCCTCGGCGGCCCGCCCTTTTGGGAATTCCCGTTCGCCATGCCATCATGTTTCCTGAAGCAAGCTCCGCTGAGGTGGACAGATGGCTGCCCCGAAAGCCACTGCGGACACTGCGGCATGAGGATCGCCTGCGTCGGCGGCGGGCCGTCAGGCCTGTACTTCGCGATCCTGATGAAGGTGCACGACCCCGATCAGGACGTCGTGGTCCATGAGCGCAACCCTCCGGGGCTCACGTACGGGTGGGGCGTCGTTTTCTGGGACGACCTGGTCGAGCAGCTCGAGGCCGGCGATCCCTCGACTGCGAGGAAGATCCTCGAGAGCTCGTTCCGCTGGAACGGCCAGCTCTTGGCAGTCGAGGACGAGGACCCCGTGCACGTCGGCGGGCACGGCTACGGAATCGGCCGCCAGCGCCTGCTCGACATCCTCGTCGAGCGTGCACGTAGCCTCGGGGTACGAGTCGAGTTCAATAGCGATGTCCAGAGCCCGGACGATCTACGCGACGCCGACCTGATCGTCGCCTGCGACGGCGTCAACAGCCCGATCCGTCAGCTGCGCCGCGACGAGTTTCGAACCGACGTCGCGGTCGGGCAGAACAAGTACATCTGGCTGGGGACGAGCCGGGTGTTCGACGCGTTCACGTTCGCTTTCGTTCACACTCGCGCCGGCTGGATCTGGTGTCACGCCTACGGCTTCGACGAGGGCACCAGCACGTTCATCGCGGAGTGCTCGCCTGACACATGGACGGGCCTCGGTTTCGACGAGCTCGGCGAGGACGACGGCATCCGGCTCCTGGAGCGGCTCTTCGAGCGACAGCTCCAAGGCCATCGCCTGAAGAGCAAGGCGCGCGCGTCGTGGCTCAACTTCCGGACGGTCACGAATGCCACGTGGCACATGGACAACGTCGTCCTGATGGGCGACGCCGCGCACACGACGCACTTCACGATCGGGTCGGGCACGAGGCTGGCGCTCATGGACGCGATTTCACTCGCAACCTGTCTCCAGGACGGGGCCGGCGTGACGGATGCACTCGACCGCTACGAACGCGGTCGTCGCAGCGCGCTGTTGCGCGCTCAGAGCGAGGCGCGGTTCAGTGCCCGCTGGTTCGAGAACGTCTCGCGCTACCTGGATCTGGAGCCGCAGCAGGTGCTCGCGCTGCTCATGGAGCGTCGCTCTCCGCTTCTGCCCCACATCCCGCCTCGTCTGTACTGCCGGCTCTCTCGGGCAACCCAGAACAGTGCCACGCTACGGACGCTTCGCGCCTGGGTCGCTCCCGCCGTCAAGCGGGTTTACAGCCGACCCGCTAGAGGTGCGATGTAGCCCCAGCGGGGTCCTGGTCGTACGTGTGCGTCGCCCCCGGCTCCTCGTACCACGAGTAGGCGTACTTGCCGTCGTCGAGCTCCTCGGCGAGCTTGGACAGCTTGAGCGGGTGGAACGTGTCGCACATCACCGCGAGCTCGTGCGTCTCGGTCGCGCCGATCGACTTCTCGGCCAGCCCCGGCTGCGGCCCGTGCGGGATGCCCGACGGGTGCAGGGTCACCGACCCGATCTCGATCCCCTTCCGCGACGAGAACTGCCCGTCGACGTAATAGATCATCTCCTCGCTCTGCAGGTTCGAGTGGTGGTACGGAATCGGAATCGCGAGCGGGTCGAAGTCGAGCTTCCGCGGGCAGAACGAGCAGATGACGAAGTTCGGGCCAGCGAACGTCTGGTGCGAGGGCGGCGGCATGTGGATCCGCCCTGTGATCGGCTCGAAGTCGTTGATGTTGAACGTCCACGGGTAGAGGTAGCCGTCCCAGCCGACGACGTCGAATGGGTGGTAGTCGATGACGTAATCCTGGTACCCGTCGCGGACGCGTATCTTCAGCTTGAACTCGCCGCGTTCGCGGGACGTCTTGAGCTCCGTCGGCGGATGGATGTCCCGGTGGTAGAACGGCGCATGCTCCATCAACTGGCCGTACTCGTTCCGGTAGCGCTTGGGGATCTCGATCAGGCCGGGCGTCTCGAAGAGCAGGTAGCGCTGCGGCCCTGAGGGCTCGAACGTGTACGTCGTGCCGCGCGGGATGACAACGTAGTCGCCCTCGCGGTACGGCAGGTCGCCGAAGGTCGTGTGGAGCGTCCCGTTGCCCTCGTGGACGAAGTAGACCTCGTCTCCCTCGCCGTTCCGGAAGAAGTAGTCCATCGACTCGCTCGGGCGGACGAGAGAGATCTCGACGTCGTTGTTCCACATCAGGAGCTTCCGGCCCGAGACCTCGTCGCCCTCTGGCTCGGTGCCGAAGGTCTTGAAGTGCCGATGCGCATGCGCGTCGGGCACCCACTCCTCGCGGACGATCGGCTGGAACTCGCCGAGCTCCTTCACCCGACAGGGCGAGATCAGGTGGTACAGGATCGACTCGTTGCCGGTGAAGCCTTCGAGGCCCATCACCTCCTCGGTGAGGAGGGTTCCGTTGTCTCGGAACTGGATGTGGCGCTTCCGCGGGACCTCGCCTCGGCTCTGGTACGTCGGCATCAGCCCGAAAGGATAAAGAAGGCTAGGCGGGCTTCGGGCCGACGCGGTTCCGCAGGACGCCGATCCCCTCGATCTCGAGCTCGACGACGTCGCCCGGCTGGAGCCACCGGCCGTCGCCGTGCTCGAGGATGCAGCCAGTGCCGACGGTTCCCGATCCGAGCACGTCCCCGGCGCGGAGTCGCGTGTTGCGCGCCGCATGCGCGACGATCGCGTCCCACGAGTGGTGCATGTCGCCCATGTTCCCGCGCGAGCGCTCCTCGCCGTTCACGCGCGCGAGCATCTCGAGCTTCAGATCGCCGAGCTCGTCGGACGTGACCACGTACGGGCCGAGGCTCGTCGCGAAGTCCTTGCCCTTGGACGGGCCGAGGCCGATCTTCATCTCCGGGCGCTGGAGGTCACGGGCCGACCAGTCGTTCATGATCGTGAAGCCGCCGATCTGGCCGTCCTTGCCGATCACAACCGCCGCCTCGAGCTCGTAGTCGAGCTCGTTCGTGCCCGCGGGGTACGGGATCTCCGCCTCCGGGCCGTAGATCGCGGCCGGGTTCGAGAAATAGAAGGCCGGGATCTCGTACCACTCGGGCACCATCTCCAGGCCGCGCAGGCCGCGCGCCGTCTTGACGTGCTGCTCGAAGGCGTAGAAGTCGCGCACCGCGGGCGGATAGAGCACCGGCGGCCGCAGGTCGACGTCCGCTAGCGCGTACTCGGCGTGCTCGCGAGCCTTTCCTCCGCCGGCGAAGAACGACTGGAGGGTCTGGGCCGCGAGCTGGACGACGCTGTCGCCGTCGACGCGGCCCGGCCAGCCTCGCCTGAGGTCGGCGCCCTTCGGGCTGAACATGCACAACTTCAATGCCTCTCCCGGTGATGCCGCCGAGCTTCTGGGTCGCGAGCCTGAGGCGCCGACTCGTCGGCGCCGACCTGAATAGGCCGTGCCGGCTTCGAGGGCACGGACGTTTCAGTCCAGAGGCCGCACTCGCTCGAAGCCAATACTGAATGAAGTATTGGTGAGAGCGAGGGTGGACTCTGGCGCCGCGTGATCGCGGGCCAGAAGCCGGTATGTATTGCCGGGAGAGGCATTAGGGTTCGGTGTGGACGCTAACGTCCGCGAGTTCGGGGAGCGCGCTTCGTATGTCCTCCTCGACCTCGCTCGCGAGCCCGTGCGCCTCGGCGAGGGTGCACTCGGGGTCGAGGCCGAGAGTGAGAAACGCAACGAGGCCGTCGTCCGTCTCGAGGAAACGGACCTCGCGCGGCTGCGAGCCGGTTCTGGTCGCGACGATCGTTCGCACGCGGTCTGCGTTGGCCTCGACGTCGGCGCCGACGGGAGCGCTGCCGGCCTCCGGCTCGCTGAGCGGCTCGAGGTGGGTCTGAACCGAGACGACCTCCGGGACCGCGTCCTCGATCGCGCGTTCGACCTGCGACGCGACCTCGTGCGCCGCTCGCAGCGTGAGGTCCTGCGGAAGTTTCAGGTGCAGCGCGACCTGGAGCCCGTCCTCGACTGCGACCACTCGGAAGTTGTGCATTTCGCGCACGCGCGGGACGGTCAGTGCAGCAGCGCTAATTCGCTCACGCAGTGCGGCGTCCTCGGGGGCAGGCTCGACGTGGACGACGACGTCGCTCTCCGGGAGCGCGCTCTGCAACGCGGCCTCGACGGCGTCGGCGGCCGCGTGCCCCTGGCCGACACCCGCATCGGGAGCGACGCCGATCACGACATCGGCGAACACACGGCCCGCAGCCTGGCGCATGCGCAGGCGGCGAAGCTCGACGCTCGGCTCGACGTGCGCGATCGCCGCACGGGCGGCGAGCTCCGCGTCGGCGGGCACACGGTCCATCAGCACGTCGACGTTGCGGCGCATGAGCCGGGCCGCCGCGACCAGGACCAGCACGGCGACGAAGAGCGCCGCGGCGGCGTCGCCTTCCAGCCAGCCGGCGCGCGCGAGGAGGAGCCCGATCAGCACGGCCGCCGACCCGGCGAGGTCGCTTCCGAAGTGCAGCGCGTTCGAGGCGAGCGCAGGGCTCGCGTACCGGCGCGAGCCGCGCAGCGAGACTGCCGTCCGGCTGGCGTCGATCGCGATCACGATCAGCACGACGAGGATCGCGTACCACGCCGGGTTCACCCTCGGCTCCTCGAGCCCGGTCAGGACGGCGAGCGAGCGGTACGAGATGTAGAGGCTCGCCAAGACGAGGATCCCCGCCTCGGCGAGCGCTGCGAGGTGCTCCGCCTTCCCGTGCCCGTACGGATGACCGCGATCCGCAGGCCGCCCCGAGACGCCGACCGCGAAGAGCGTCAGCAGCGCGGCGACGAGATCGGTCCCCGAGTGCACCGCCTCCGAGATGAGGCCGAGGCTCCCGCTCGCAAGCCCGGTGGCGAGCTTCAGCGAGATGAGCACGCATGCGGCGACCACCGAGACTAGGGCGGTTCGCCTTTGCGGGCTCATCCCGCGAAGGCTAAGGCGTCGCGGTCAGGTCAATACCAGCGGCCTCGTCGGAAGCCGCCGAACAGGAGGCCGAGGACGATCAGGATGATCCCGATGATCCAGTTCCAGATGAAGCCGAGGATGATCCCGAGGATGATGAGGATCGCGCCAATGCCCACTACCTGTCTCCTCTCGCTTTAGAGATTGCCCCGCAAGGCCTGTTCGCGCTCGATCGCCTCGAACAATGCCTTGAAATTGCCTTCTCCAAACCCGCGCGAACCATGGCGCTCGATGATCTCGAAGAAGAGCGTCGGCCGATCCTGCGAGGTTTTCGTGAAGATTTGCAGCAGGTATCCCTCCTCGTCGCGGTCCGCGAGGATTCCCAGGCGCCGAAGATCCTCGTACTCCACGTCGATCTCGCCGACGCGGTCCTCCAGGTCGTCGTAGTAGGAGGACGGGGTCTTGAGGAAGCGCAGCCCGCGCTCCTCGAGCTCCGACACCGTGCCCACGATGTTTTCCGTGGCCAGCGCCACGTGCTGCACACCCGGGCCGCCGTAGAAGTCCAGGTATTCCTCGATCTGGCTCTTCCGCTTGCCCTCGGCGGGCTCATTGATCGGGAACTTGATCTTGCCCTCGCCGTCCATCATCACCTTCGACATCAACGCCGAGTACTCGGTCGAGATCGCCTCGTCGGAGAAGTGGATCAGCTCGGTCATCCCGAACGCGCGCTCGTAGAACTCGACCCAGTGCTCCATCCGGCCGAGCTCGACGTTGCCGACCACGTGGTCGATGTTCTGCAACCCGATCCCGGTCGCCGGCGCTCCGTTCTCGGTCGTCGACGTGTAGCCCGGCAGATAGGGGCCTGCGTAGTCGGCGCGGTTTACGAAGGTGTGGATGTTCTCGCCGTAGGTTGC
>JBKPQP010000037.1:0-9266 GCA_046734155.1 Actinomycetota bacterium
TGGCGATCGGCATCGGTCTCCTGCTCGCTGCAGGAGCCGGCAGCGAGGCCGTCGGGCACAAGGTTGGCCCGGCGGCCCGCTCGCCGGCCTCGACGAAGGCGCTGGCCCGCGCGATCACGCCCGGCCACCTGAAGGCGCACCTCGAGGCCCTGGAGTCGGTCGCGGAGCGGAACAACGGGACTCGCGCTGCAGGCACGCCGGGGTACTCGGAGTCGGTGGCCTACGTAGTGCGGCAACTACGGGCCGCCGGCCTCCGCCCCCGGCAGAAGACGTTCTCCTTCAACTACTTCCGCGAGACGAAGCCGACCGTGTTCGAGCGCGTCTCGCCGGGCCTCGCCCGCTACGAGCGCAACCGCGACTTTCTCACCATGCGCTATTCAGGCGGCGGAAACGTGACGGCTCCGGTCGTCTCGGTTGGGGGCTCGAGCGGCTGCGCGGATTCCGACTTCAACGGGCTCCCGCATGGGGCGATCGCGCTGATGAGGCGCGGCGGCTGCCCGTTCTCCCAGAAGGCCGGCGCTGCCCAGGCGGCCGGCGCGTCCGGCGCGCTGATCGCGAACGACGGCCTGCCGGGACGCACGGCGCCGCTCTCGGCGACGCTCTTCGGCCCGGGCGTGCGCATCCCGGTGCTCGTCATCTCGTCGCAGGTCGGCTCGGAGCTGACCCAACTCGCGCAGGCGAGCACGGTTCGGGTGCATCTCGACCTCTCGGTCGCGACGACGAAGGCGAAAGCGACAAACGTGATCGCCGACCTTCCAGGACGCCGGAGCGGCGTCATCCTCCTCGGCGGGCACCTCGACTCGGTCGCGAACGGGCCGGGCATCAACGACAACGGCTCCGGCACGGCGGCCGTCCTCGAAATCGCGAGGCAGGCGCGCCGGCTCCACGTGCGGCCGAAGCACGGTCTGCGGTTCGCGTTCTGGGGCGCGGAGGAGCTCGGGCTCGTCGGCTCGAGGAGCTACGTCCAGAGCCTGAGCCTGAAGCAGCGGGGCGGCATCCTCGGCGTGATCAACCTGGACATGGTCGGCTCGCCGAACAACGGCCGGATCGTGTATGACGGTGCCGATGGCCCGAGCGGATCGCAGAGGATCGAGAACGCCTTCCGCGCCTACTTCGCGGCGCGCCAACTCCCGGTGGAGCAGGAGTCGCTCGGCGGCTCGTCCGACCACGCGTCGTTCGCCGAGTTCGGCATCCCGGTCGGCGGCCTCTTCGCCGGCGCGGACGACCTCAAGTCGTCGAGCTCCGCGCGCCGGTTCGGCGGCTCTGCCAACCTTCCGTTCGATTCCTGCTATCACAAGCTCTGCGACACGCCCACGAACGTCGACGTCCGCATGCTCGGCCAGCTCGCCGACGCGGCCGCAGTCGTCGCGGTTCAGCTCGCGAGCTAACCGCCCATGAGAAGCGCAGCCTGTCTCCTGATTGCCGTCTTCCTGCTCGCAGGGTGCGGGCAAGGCGACACGACGGCCATGAACAAGAAGTTCGAAAGCGTCGACTACGAGATCTCGACGCTGGAGACCATCAACTCGCAGTTCAACCAGCAGCACTTCGCACGGCTGACGCAGAAGTACATCGCGCTCGTCCACCAGTACCAGGACGAGCTCGGGCGCGACGAGGCGAAGCGGCGCCTGATCCAGCTCGGCGACGAGCTCAACTCGTACTGCCTCCCGTGCACGGGAGTGCTCTACATCGAAGCGCGGAAGATCTGACGGCGCCATGCCGGAGGACCACTTCGGCGAAGAGGTCGCGGCGCGGTACGACATGTCCGCGGCCGACATGTTCGAGCCGGAGGTCCTCGATCCGGCGGTCGCGTTTCTCGCCGAGCTCGCCGGTGACGGGCCGGCGCTCGAGCTCGGGATCGGCACGGGCCGAGTGGCGCTGCCGCTCTCGGAGCGCGGTGTCCGCGTGCACGGGATCGACCTCTCCGAGGCGATGGTCGCTCGGCTGCGCGAGAAGCCCGGCGCAGAAGAGATCGAAGTGGCGATCGGCGACTTCGCGACGACGAAGGTCGACGGCACGTTCGCGCTCGCCTACGTCGTCTTCAACACGATCGGGAACCTGACGACGCAGGACGCGCAGGTGGCGTGCTTCCAGAATGTCGCGTCGCACCTCGAGCCGGGCGGCCGCTTCGTGGTCGAGCTGGGCGTGCCGGGACTCAGGACGCTGCCGCCGGGCGAGCGGTTCCAGGTGTTCGACTTCAGCCCGGAGCACATCGGGATCGACGAGTACGACGTCGAGACCCAGGGCCTGACCTCCCACCACCTCTCGCCGCGAGAAGGCAAGTGGGAGCTCGTGTCGATGCCGTTCCGCTACGCCTGGCCCGCGGAGCTCGACCTGATGGCGCAGGTCGCCGGGATGACGCTCCGCGAGCGCTGGAGTGGCTGGAACCGCGAGCCGTTCACGAGCGAGAGCACGAAGCACATCTCCGTCTGGGAAAAGACCTCCTAGGCGGGAGCCCCACGCCTGCGGGTCGCGAGACCCCACGCGGAGACGATCGTCCAGAAGCGCTGCCACGGATCGAGGACGAGACTCAAAGTCGAAGTCAATCAGGCGATGGCA
The DNA here is from genome assembly GCA_046734155.1 of Actinomycetota bacterium. Classification (GTDB taxonomy): domain Bacteria; phylum Actinomycetota; class Thermoleophilia; order Gaiellales; family Gaiellaceae; genus VAXT01. Next base: position 2,557 of record JBKPQP010000037.1, read on the forward strand.
CGTGGCCTGCCGACTGACATCACTTGGTGACGAGCGCCTCCTTCATCTGTTGGTCGTTTGGATCGGCTGCGAGCGCAGCAGCGATGAGCTTCTCGCTCGCGTCCTGAGCCTCCGAGACGCGTTTGTCGCCTGCCTCCTTAGTCTCCTGCACGACCTTGTCGATTTGCTCTTTGGCCTGCTCCTGCGTGTCCTTGCGCGAGTCCGTTGCCGACTTCACGCCGAAGAAGGCCGCGATGACTGCGCTAATCACGCCCAACGCCGTGGTCGCGATCGCGAGCTTGGCGTCATCACTAGTGACGGCGCTAACGAGGTAGCTCGTCATGATCGCCAGCACGATCAACGCAACGAGCACGACGACGACTCCCGCACCTGCATTGACCATCGCAGTCCACAGCTTGTCCGCAGCCCCTTCGTCGTTGTTCCCGTTTGCCACGGCGTCCTCCCTTGTCTGACGGCTGGCGTCGAACTTAGCACCCTTTGTCTCAAGTTCAAGCTGCGGCCCTCGCCGTCGGACAAGAACACTGGGATCCCCGCCCTCTGCCTCCCTCTCCCGGCTCTAAAACTTGCAGGGCCACCCATCCCTCTGAGTTGGTCCCTCTCCCTACGCCGAACTGCCTCTACTCAGGGACGTGCCGACCTCGGGCCGAGAGAGTCGGTCGGTGATGACCTTTGAGCGGAAACACCCACTTATCCAGGACCCTTTGGCCACTATGCGAACAGCGTGGTATCGCGGTTGTCATAGTTGGGCCACGGTCAGAAGAGGCCACGCGACTGCGTGTGTCGTTCCATTCTCGTTGCTGCCCGATTCGCGTTAAGGCGCTTGCAAGCCGCTTTCGACTTTTTCTTTCGCGTTGTGCCTCGCCCGTCCTATCGATGGCTCTCCACTCCCTCTCTTCTCTTCGAGGCGCATCACCAAAGGGGGAAACCGGCTTGCTGCGAGCAGCAAGAGCAGCGGCTCTCGCCGCCGGGGCGATCTTCCTGGCGTTCGTGCTGATGATCTGGAAGCCCTAGCGTCGCACGCGCGAGCGGGCCCGAGCGCTCGATGTCGGACCTCCTCTTCGTCGGACTTCAGAGACGGCTAGATTGGCGACGGCATGGTGAAGACTGTCGGCGGCCTTCTTCTCGTGGCTGTTTTCCTGGCGGGCTGCGGCGACAACGATGCGGCGAAGAAAGAGATGGACGCGAAGTTCCGGCGGCTCGACTACAGGGTCTCGGCGATGGAGACGCTCAACGCCGGGAGCACCACGAACCTCGAAGCGATGACGCAGACGTACATCGCCCTCGTCCACGACTACGCGGATGAACTCGGTGCCGACGAGGCACGGCAGCGCCTAGTGGCGAAAGGGGACGAGCTCGGTGGCTATTGCCTGCCGTGCCGGGAGACGCTTTACGACGCGGCGCGGAAGTACTGAGGCGATGGCAGCGACCTACGAATTTCCGACCGATCGCGTCCACCTCACGCGGGACACGGGCAACGAGCCGGCTCTGACGATCTCCAGTGGCGACACGGTTCAGCGCGCCCATTCCGCTGGCGGTTTCACCTCACGCGGGTGACCATCACCCTCTAAGGGTGATGCCCTCGGCAGGGGGGCTTGGTACTCCGCCGACATCATCTCCCGCCACCCGAGGAGGTCGCCCATGAGCGGCACCACGATCGAAAGCGCGACGGAGATCCGACCCTTCCAGGTCGACGTGCCAGAGGAGGAACTGGCCGAGCTCCGCCGCCGGATCGCCGCGACGCGGTGGCCCGAGAAAGAGACAGTCACGGATGAAACGCAGGGAGTGCAGCTGGCGACGATGCAGGCGCTCGTCCGCTACTGGGCCAGACACTACGACTTCGGACGCGTCAAGGCCAGGCTGAACGAGTTTCCGCAGTTCCTGACCGAGATCGAAGGCCTCGACATCCACTTCATCCACGTTCGCTCGCCGCACGAAAACGCGTTGCCGATCATCATCACGCACGGCTGGCCCGGCTCGATCGTCGAGATGCTGAACGTGATCGGCCCGCTCAGCGACCCGCCCGCGCACGGCGGCGACGCGGCCGACGCGTTCGACGTGGTCGTTCCATCGATGCCCGGCTACGGGTACTCGGCAAAACCGACCGGGACCGGGTGGGACCCGGTGCACATCGCGGACGCCTGGATCGCGCTCATGAAGCGCCTGGAATACACGCGCTTCGTGGCGCAGGGCGGCGACTGGGGCGCGCAGATCACCGACACGATGGGTGCGAAGGCGCCTCCGGAGCTGGTCGGCATCCACTCGAACATGCCCGGGACGGTCCCGCCCGAGATCTCGAGACAGCTCGCGTCGAGCGTACTCGGGGCCGGCGACCCGCCGCCGACGGGGCTGTCATCGGACGAGCAGCGCGCGTACGACCGGCTGAGCTTCCTCTACACGACGGGTCTCGGCTACTCGATCGAGATGGGGCACCGGCCGCAGACGCTGTACGGCCTCGCCGATTCGCCCGTCGCGCTCGCCGCGTGGATGCTCGACCACGACACGCGCAGCTACGAGGACATCGCAGCCGCGTTCGACGGCCACCCGGTCGGCAACCTCACCCGAGACGAGGTCCTCGACAACATCACGTTGACCTGGGTGACGAACACCGGAATCTCTTCGGGTCGTCTCTACTGGGAGAACACGCTCGATTTCTTCGGCGTCAAGAACGTCACCGTTCCGGCCGCAGTCAGCGTCTTTCCGAACGAGCTCTACCAGGCGCCGCGGAGCTGGGCGGAGCAGGCGTATCCGAAGCTCATCTACTTCAACGAGGTCGCCGAGGGCAACCACTTCGCCGCCTGGCAGGAGCCGGAGCTCTTCACGAACGAGCTCCGTGCCGCTTTCAGGCCGCTCCGAATGAACGGAGGTCACGCATGAGCACTGTCGAGACAGCCACCGACATCCGCACGTTCACCGTCGACATTTCCGACGAGGCGATCGAGGAGCTGCGAACCCGCATTCAGGCGGCGCGCTGGCCCGAGAAGGAGCTCGTCGACGACGCCTCCCAGGGCGTGCAGACGGAGATGTTGCAGGAGCTAGCGCGCTACTGGGGTGAGGAGTACGACTTCGGCAGGCTCGAGGCGAGGCTGAATGAGTTTCCGCAGTTCATTACCGAGATCGACGGGCTCGACATCCACTTCATCCACGTGAAGTCGGAGCACGACAACGCCCTGCCGATCATCATCACGCACGGCTGGCCCGGCTCGGTGATCGAGATGCTCGACGTCATCGGCCCGCTCACCGACCCGACGTCTCACGGAGGCACCGAGGCGGACGCGTTCGACGTCGTCATCCCGTCCATCCCCGGCTATGGCTTCTCGGGAGAGCCGACCGAGGCGGGCTGGGACTCCGGCCGCATCGGGCAGGCGTGGGGCGAGCTGATGAACCGCCTCGGCTACACCGGCTACGTCGCCCAGGGCGGCGACCAGGGTGCCGGCGTCACCGATGCGATGGGCCGCCAGGCACCTGACGGCCTGCTCGGCGTGCACTTCAACTTCCTGGACGCGGCGCCCAAAGAGCTCCTGATGGCCGCTCTCAACCTCAGGCTCGCCTACTCCGGCGAGGAACGCGAGGAGCTGAGCAAGGTCATCGCCATCTTCATGCGGGGTTACATCGCCGAGATGGGCGAGCATCCGCAGACGATCGGCTACTCCCTCGTAGACACGCCGATCGGGCTCGCGGCCTGGATGCTCGACCACGACGCCGACAGCTACGAGAAAATCTCGCGCGCCTTCTTGGAAGGGCAACCCTCGGGCAATCTCACCCGCGACCAGATCCTCGACAACATCACGCTGTACTGGCTGACCGGCACCGGCGCCTCGACGTCGCGGTTGTACTGGGAGACCGGACGGGCTTCCAAGGCCGCGTTGAAGGACCCGCCGCCGCACGTCAGGATCCCTGTCGCCTACACGGTGTTTCCGGGCGAGCTGTTCCAGGCGCCGCGCCACTGGGTGAAGCACGCGTACCACGACCTCATCTACTACAACGAGGCCGAGAAGGGCGGGCACTTCGCCGCCTGGGAGGAGCCGCAGATCTTCGCGACCGAGATGCGCGCCGCGTTCAAGACACTCCGCGACGAAGGGAGCGCTTCATGAGCACCGTTCAGACCGACATCCAGACCTTCCAGGTCGACATTCCGGAAGAGAAGATCGCCGAACTGCGCCGCCGCATCGAGGCGACGCGCCTGCCCAGCAAAGAGCTCGTCGATGATCGTTCGCAGGGCGTCCAGTTAGCAACGGTGAAAGAGCTCGCCCATTACTGGACCACCGAGTACGACTTCGGCCGGATCGAGGCACGCCTGAACGCAGTTCCGCAGTTCACGACCGAGATCGATGGAGTCGAGGTCTACTTCATCCACGTGAAATCGGAGCACGAGGACGCACTGCCCCTGATCGCGACCCACGGCTGGCCCGGCTCGGTCATCGAGTTTTTGGACACCGTCGGTCCGCTCACCGACCCGACCGCGCACGGTGGTCAGGCGGAGGACGCGTTCCACCTCGTTGTTCCGGCGATTCCCGGCTACGGCTTCTCCGGCGAACCGATGGAGCTCGGGTGGGAGTCCAGCCGCACCGCGCGCGCTTGGGCGGTGCTGATGGACCGCCTCGGCTACTCCCGCTACGTCGCGCAGGGTGGCGACGTCGGTGCGAGCGTCACGGACGCGATGGGCCGCCAGGCGCCCGAGGGGCTGGTCGGCATTCACATGAACCTGCTCGTGACGACGCTGGCCGGCTTCCCGTTGCCGGAGGACACCGACGAGGAGAAGGCGGCGCGCGCAGCGATCAACGCGTTCAGGGCGACCGGCTTCGGCTACTTCCTCGAGCAGGCCACGCGTCCGCAGACGATCGGCTATGCCCTGCTGGACTCACCCGTGGCGCTGGCGGCATGGTTGCTCGACCACGACACCGACGCCTACTACAAGATCGCCAGTGCCTTCGTCGACGGGAAGCCCTCCGGCAACCTCACGCGCGACCAGATCCTCGACAACGTCACCCTGTACTGGCTGACCGGCACCGGCGCCACAGCGGCCCGGTCGTACTGGGAGAGCGGCGTAGCCGCAGCCAAAGCTGCCGGTCAGACGCCTCCGCCGGTCTCGGTCCCGGTCGGTTTCACCACCTTCCCCGGGGAGATCTGGCAGACCCCGCGCAGCTGGGCCGAGGCGTCGTATCCGACCCTTGCCTACTTCAACGAGGTCGACAAGGGCGGACACTTCGCCGCCTGGGAGGAGCCGGAGCTCTTCTCGACCGAGATTCGAGCCGCGTTCAGGTCGCTGCGATGACGGCGGTGAAAACGCCTGACCGAGCGGCTGTCCCGAGCTCATAGCAACGGACAAGAGAGGAGCGTGACGATGTCCACGACAGTTCCGGATCAGGCGACACCGACCGGCCCCGGCTCCGTTTCCGGCGCACCTAACCTCCCGAACGGGTTCACGGACACGTTCACCAGCCGCTACGTCGACGTCGGTGACGTCCGCTTGCACGCCGTCGTCGGGGGCTCGGGCTCACCCCTGCTGCTCGTCCACGGCTGGCCGCAGACCTGGTACGCGTGGCGCATGGTGATGCCGATCCTGGCCCGTGACTTCGAGGTCGTCGCGGTCGACCAGCGCGGCATCGGGCTCTCCGACAAGCCGACCGAGGGCTACGACACCGCCACTCTCGCCGACGAGCTCGTCGCACTGATGCACGCGCTCGGCCACGAACGGTTCGCGCTGTACGGGACCGACGTCGGGATGCCGATCGCGTACGCCGTGGCCGCGGATCATCCGGAGCGAGTAGACCGCCTCATCGTCTCCGAAGCTCCACTCCCGGGCATCTCTCCGTCACCCCCGCTGTTCCTTCCGCCGCAGCTCAATCCAAGACTGTGGCATCTGGCGTTCAACCAGCTGCCGAAGATCAACGAACAGCTCGTCACCGGGCGCGAGGACATCTTCTTCGGTGCTGAGTTCGACGCCTCGGCCGGCACGAAGAAGCTGCCGGACGAGGTCGTCGACTACTACATCGACACCCTCTCTGACGACTCGGAGGCCCTCCGCGGCAGCTTCGAGTTCTACCGGGCGATACCGGAGTCGAGCGGCCAAAACGAGCAGCGGAAGGGGCGCCGGCTGACGATGCCCGTGCTCGCGATCGGCGGTGAAGAGAGCAGCGGCGCGGGGGTCGCGGAGACGATGAAGCTCGTCGCCGACGACGTGCAGGGCGTGGTCTTGTCCGGCTCCGGCCACTGGGTCGCCGAACAGGCTCCAGAGCAGCTGCTCGCGGCACTGACCGGATTCCTGGCTCCCTACCGAGAGTCGGCCTCGTGAGCACCTACGAGACAGCTCCTGAGCCCGTTCTCGTACGGGACGAGTCACGCACGCTCTTCGGGCAGACGATGGCCCTCGTCGCGGTCACCGCGGGCCTGTTCGCGCTCGGCGCCTACCTCGGGCGGGACTTGTCCCAGGGCTGGGGCTTCGTCGCGTACATCGCGAGCTTCGGGCTCCTGATCGGGATCAACTTCGCGGTCTCCCGCTCCCAGCAGCTGGCTATCGGACTGCTCTTCGGCTTCGGGGTCCTGGTCGGTATCGGAACCGCGCCGATCATCGCCTACTACGCGGCGACGAACCCGCAGTCGGTGTGGCAGGCAGGCGCGGCGACGGCGCTCTTCATCGCCGGCTTCGGGACGGCCGGGTATGCCACTCGTCGCGACCTCTCGGGCCTCGCCCGGGTCTGCTTCTGGGCGCT
>JBKPQP010000038.1:0-3360 GCA_046734155.1 Actinomycetota bacterium
CGCGAAGAACAGCCGCTGGCGCGACACGGGGACGTTCGGGATGTTCTGCAACTTCGAGGGAAAGCGCCGCTTCCCGGGGCTCGGGATCAACCTGAACGTCCTCAGGCCCGGGGAGGCGATGGGGCTGTATCACCGCGAGAATGCGCAGGAAGACTTCCTCGTGCTGTCCGGCGAGTGCCTGCTGATCGTCGAGGGCGAGGAACGCGAGCTGAAGACGTGGGATTTCTTCCATTGTCCTCCCGGGACGGAGCACATCATCGTCGGCGCCGGTGACGAGCCTGCGGTCGTCCTGGCCGTCGGCGCGCGCGGCCGGCGCCGCAAGGGCATCGTCTATCCGGTCTCGAAGATCGCGCTCGAGCACAAGGCCGGGGTCGCGAAGGAGACGAACGATCCCTCCGAGGCGTACGGGAGCTTCGCCGACTGGAAACGGTCGGAGTACGAGGAGGGCTGGCTTCCCGACCTCTAGCGCGCGGCGACTTGTTCGACGCCCTGTGTGCTTCCAGCGCGGGTAGCGCCCGTCGGCTTCGCCGTCAGCTGCTCGTGGATCGGCTGCGGCCAAAGACCGGCGCCCTCGTCGGCCGGTAGCTCCTCGAAGCTGAGGTCGAAGACCTCCTCGAAGGCGGCAGCGGCGTGCGGACGGACCTCGTCGACCGAGACCGGCCGGCCCAGCTCCTCGGCGATCGTCGTGAACGACGCGTCCGCGAGGCCGCAGGCGGTGATCCACTCCGCGAACGGCGCCGTGTCGAGGTCGACGTTGAGCGCGTAGCCGTGGGTCGTGATCCATTTCGTGATGTGGACGCCGATCGAGGCCACCTTCTTCGGCACAGGCTGCGTCGCGACCCAGATTCCGGTCAGGCCTTCGATACGGGTCGCCTCGACACCGACGGCGGCGAGCGCGCGGATCAGCGCCTCCTCGAGGTCGCGGCAGTAGCGCCTGACGTCCTGACCATGCCGCGTCAGGTCGAGGATCGGGTAGCAGACGAGCTGGCCTGGCCCGTGATACGTCGATTTGCCGCCGCGGTCGGTCTCGACGATCTCGACCTCGGCTCCCTCGGGGACGTGCAGCTCGCCCTCCTCGGTCCGCCGTCCGAGCGTGATCACGGGCGGATGCTCGAGCAGGAGCACCGTGTCGGGGATCGCGCCCTGCGAGACCGCGGCCGCCAGCGAGCGCTGGAGGTCCCACGCCTCCAGGTACGGGACCCGGCCCAGGTTCTGAACGTACGCGCCCCTCGTCACGACGTGAGCCTAGTCCGTGTCGATCAGCTCGCGCGCCCGCTCAAGATCGTCGGGTCGCACGAGCACCTCTCGCGGGCCGAAAGCCGAGGCCGCCGCGTCAGCCATTCCCGCCGCGAAATCGGTCCGCTGCTGGGTCGCCTCGATTCCCTCCGTCTGCAGGAGCGAGATGATCGTGTCCGCCGAGAACTCGTCGGGAGCGATCGTCAAGAGGACGAGCTCGGCCACGTGCGGAGCGTAACGACTTGGACGACGGCCAGGACGACGAGCGCCGCAACCGTGACCGCGACGACGACCGCGCCCGCCGTGGAGAAGCCGGAGACCCCGACCAGCCAGGCCACACCAAGGGCTGCGGACAGCGCGTTGCCTGCGGCAAGCGCCGCGACGCCGATCCGGTGGGTCCAAATCGCCCAAGCGAGGACGAGCAGCACGACACCTACCGCAAGGACGACCGGACGCCCCACCGGGCTCGGGAAGTCCGACGCGTCCAGGCCTCCCGTCAAAGCTCCGGCGACGAGGAAGAGACCGAGCAGAGCCTCGAACGCGGCGTCGGCGCGAAGGACGATTCTCGCGGTCATCGTGCCCTCCCGCTAGTTTATGAAACGACTGTATCACTAATGGCCAGACCCGTCGATCCCCACCGGCGCGCGGACGTCCTTATCCGTGCCGCGGACTACGTCCTCGAGCACGGCCTGGCGGACCTCAGCCTGCGGCCTCTCTCGAAGGCGCTCGGTACCAGCCCGCGCATGCTCCTCTACGACTTCGGCAGCAAGGAGCAGCTGATCGGCGAAGTGCTCGCGCAGATCCGCCGCCGCGAGGAGGCCTTGCTCGTCGCGAATGTCCACACCCTCGCCGACGTCTGGCGGTGGATCTCCGCGCCGGAGCGAGAGCCGTTCTTACGGCTCTTCTTCGAGGTGTACGTCGGAGCGCTCGGCCGCCCGCAGGCGGAGCCGTTCGTTCGCGACTGGCTCGAATTCTTGCGCATGCACTGGCACCCGCCGGTCGATGAGGCGACCGCCACGCTCATGGTTGCGGTCGTCCGCGGCCTGCTGCTGGACCGCCTGGCGACCGGCGACCGTGAGCGGACGGATGCTGCGTTAGATCGATTCAGTGAGGTAATTGAGGCGATGTAGCTGTCGATGGGCTCAGGTGCCCACTTGTGCTCTCCCCTCGAGCATGTCCGACAGCAGCTCGAGCCATACGGGCACGAAGCTCTCGAACTCACCGCGCGAAGAGGCAGGCGTGCTCTCGAGGAGACGATCCCAGGAAAACGCGCGGCACAGCATTCCGAGTGGGTATGCGAGCTCGAAGAGCTCGACCAGGTCGGGCGTCGGGGCGAACACCGTCCACGGTTCGAGGTACGCATCTCGGAGCCGGAGCAGCCTTTGGTCCCCGGCTTCGAATCCCCAGCGGTCGACCAGACCGCGAAAGGTGTTCACGAGCCCGCAGAACGGGTGCTCGATTACTGCTTCGGCCCAGTCGATCACCACCGGGCTGCCGTCAAGGAGCAGGATGTTGTGGTCCTGGAACTCTTCGTGTGCGAGCGAGGCCGGAATCGTGTCGCCGAGCCCTTCGACCAGTCCGTTGATTGCCGACAGCGCCGGCGCGCTGGTCGCTGCCGGCCAGCGGGCGAGCAAGTCCTCATAGGCCTCGCCGAGCGGTGCCGGTCGGCTGTCCGGGACACCGAGCGCGAGAAACTCGTCGACCGAGTTCATCAGCTCGAGGTGAAGCTCCGCGCAGAGCGTTAGCAGCTCACTCCAGATGGTCGGGTCGGGTGGATCGGCGATCTGTTCGAAGAGGCTCACGCCCGCGTCGCGCGTGAGCAACCAACCTCGGTCGGCGTGGATGCGCAACACCTCCGGTACCACGCCCGGCCGGGCCCGCGCGAGCCACTGGGTCAGCGCGGGCTCGTACGCCTCACTGGGCGCATCGGCCTTGAAGTAGACGTCCCCTGCTGCGGTTGTCACGCGAGCGAGCGCGGCCCAAGGGCGCTGGCGGAAATGGTCGATGGGACCGATCGTCTCGAGGCCGATGTCGGCGAGCGTCGCGTCGATCCACGCATCGACGGTCTCCTGCCACTCGGCCTCCTCCCAGGGAAGCCTCAACTAGTCGCGGCCGTCCAGCACG
>JBKPQP010000039.1:0-4020 GCA_046734155.1 Actinomycetota bacterium
CTAGCGAGCGCAAAGGGGGCCCGGCGACTCCGGGCCCCCGACTCCATGGTGGTCGTGGCGTTGCGCGTTGCCGCGTCCCCAGAACATGGGTCATCCGTGGCCGCTACCAACGAGCGAGCCGGGACCCAGGGCGCCCGAGTCGGGGTCACGTCCCTAGTGTTGGTGTGAGAGCCGGTCGGACGGAATGACGTCGACGCGGGCGTAGTTCCGGCCACCGCGGTGCTCATGCTCGTCGGACTTCTCAGGGTTCGACGACAAGGAGGCACCGGCGATGGCCGGAGTAGACAGGATGGCGATCGAGGAGGTCGTCAGGAAGGTGCTGGTCGACGAGCACGCTGATGTGCTGCGCGAGAGCGTGCGCTGGCTGGCTGGGCAGCTGATGGAGGTCGAGGTCTCCGAGCTGATTGGCGCCGAGCACGGCGAGCGGCGACCCGACGATCGCGTGACGCATCGCAACGGCTATCGGTCGCGGCGGTGGGACACACGCGCCGGCGAGATCGAGTTGCAGATTCCGAAGATCCGCCAGGGCTCGTACTTCCCGAGCTTTCTGGCGCCCCGCAAGCGCTCCGAGCAGGCACTGCTGTCGGTGGTCCAGCAGGCCTATGTGTGCGGCGTGAGCACGCGGCGCGTCGACCAGCTCGTCGAGAGTCTGGGGCTGCGGGTGAGCCGCAGTGAGGTCAGCCGGATCTGTGCTGGCCTGGATGAGCAGGTCCAGGCGTTCCGGACACGGCCGTTGGAGGGGCGATACGTCTATTTGTTCTTGGACGCCAAGGTCGAGAAGGTCCGCGACGGTGGGCGTGTGCAGCGCAAATGCGTGGTCATTGCCCATGGCGTCCACGAGACGGGCCGGCGGGAGATCATCGCCCTGGACGTTGGCGCCGCGGAGACCGAGGCATTCTGGAGCGAGTTTCTGCGCTCGCTGGTCGCGCGCGGCCTGGTCGGGGTCCAGCTGGTCATCAGCGACGCCCACGAGGGGCTCAAGAACGCGATCGCCAAGGTGCTCGGCGCGCCGTGGCAGCGCTGCACCGTGCACTTCCTCAGAGACTGCCTCGGGCACGCGCGCCGCGATCAGCACGGGCTGCTGGCCGCGCTCATCCGCCCGATCTTCAACGCAGACTCGCTCGAGCAGGCGCGCGACCGGCTCTCCGAAGCGGTGGCCGCCCTGGAGGGCAAGCTGCCCAAGGTCGCCGCACTGCTCGAGCAGGCCGAGGACGACGTGCTGGCCTTCTACGCGTTCCCGCCCGACCACTGGCGCAAGCTCAGAAGCACCAACCCGCTGGAGCGCTTCAACCGCGAGATCGGCCGGCGGACCGACGTCGTCGGGATCTTCCCCGACGATGCCTCACTCATCCGCCTGGCCTCGATGCTGGCCATCGAACAGAACGATGAGTGGTTGGTCGGCCGCCGCTACCTGAGCGCCGCGTCGATGGGGCCGCTCCTCGAGGAGCGGCCCCATCGACACACCGACGAGGAGGTCCTCGAGCTCCAACCGGCCTGAGCAGCCAACGCCATCACCGACGAGCGTGCGCGCGAACTCCTACACCACTCCCCGGGACTTGACTCGAGTCAGGGAGCCGGGCTCAGCCGCCCCCGCCTTCACGACGCAGCGCCCTTGCGGAGGTTGGGCGACGCGGCCAAGCCTGGCGCCCCAGCAGTTGCGGGACGGGCGCGGCGGGTCCCGTCCCGCAGCGCACGACCGGTACTCCCGCATCTGCCCAGGCCGCGGCTACGCACGCACCCTTTACGCCCTACTCAGGGAGCAGGCACGACGCCTCCCCGATATGCGCAACTGAGCCAGGCTGGGTTTGACGGAGGCCTTGATTCGAGGATTCTGTCCTTGAGGGAGGAGACGCTGCGTCGTCATGGCCCGTCCGAGGAAGTACCCGCCCGAGTTGCTTGATCGCGGCGCGAGGGTCGTCATCGAGAGCGGTCGTCCGATGGCGCATGTCGCGCGCGATCTCGGCTTGCCTGCGGAGACGCTGCGTCGCTATGTGCGTCAGGTGGAGGCCGATGAGGGCCTGCGCCCGGATCTGCCCACCTCGCAGGAGCGTGAGGAGATCAAGGCGTTGCGCAAGGAGGTCTACGAGCTGCGCCGCGCCAACGAGATCCTGAAGGCCGCGTCGGTGTTTTTCGCGACCGAGCTCGACGCAGACCGACCGAGGTGAGCCGCTTCGTCGAGGAGCATCGCGGCCGCTTCGGCGTCGAGCCGATCTGCCGGGTCCTGGGCGTGTCGGCGTCCGCCTACTATCAGCGCGCCAGCGGTGAGCGTTCGGCCAGGGCCGTGGGGGACGAGCGGCTGCTCGGCGTCATCCGCCAGGTGCACGAGGCCAACTATTTCGCCTACGGCTACCGGCGCACCTGGAAGGCGCTGCTGAGGTCCGGCGTACATGTCGGCCGCGATCGGGTCAAGCGGCTGATGCGCTGCGAAGGGATCCAGGGCGCCAAGCGCCGCGGCAGGCCGTGGCGCACCACCAAGCCGGATCCCGACGCGCGCCGGCGGCCGGATCTGGTGCGGCGCAACTTCGCCGCCGACGGCCCCGATCGTTTGTGGGTCGCCGACCTGTCCTACCTGCGCTGCTGGGAGGGGCTGGTGTTCTTCGCGTTCGTTCTCGACGCCTTCTCCCGTCGCGTGGTCGGCTGGCAGCTCGCGAGTCACATGCGCACCACGCTGGTCCTCGACGCGCTGCGCATGGCGCTTGGGATGCGCCGGCCGGGCGCCGACGTCGCGCTCGTGCATCACAGCGATCGCGGCAGTCAGTACACCAGCATCGACTACACCCAGACGCTGAGCGATCACGGCGTGCTGGCGTCGGTCGGGTCGGTCGGCGACGCCTACGACAACGCGCTGGCCGAGAGCTTCGTCGACAGCTTCAAGACAGAGCTGATCGCCGACCGCGTGTGGCGCACGCGCTCGCAGCTCGAGCTCGCCGTCGTGGAGTACCTCGGCTGGTTCAACCACACCCGCCTGCACGAGCGCCTCGGCGACCTACCGCCGGCCGAGTTCGAGGCCCGAGCGCTGCGGGCTCAGGCCGCCCCCGACGTCGGCGAGGGACAGAGCATCAACGGCCGGCCGCTGCGCTCGTCGGTACCGTCAGAAATCCTGATCTCTTGAAACGAGGAAACCAACAAACCCGGTCTCCGCAGAACCCAGCCCGGCTCACAACGGACAGCGCACACCGCGGGGCCCGGTCCCCCCTACCCCGCCGGGCCCCGCCCCTTCCGTGTGCACGCCGATCGCAAAAAGGGGGCCATCGGTGGCCCCTGGGCCGACACAGTGGGGGGCGAGCTCTGCCGACCCGTGCATCTCCGCCACCAAGATCAACGCGCCGGGGCGCGTAAGGTCGTGCCCGGCTCGAGCTCGGTGCCGTCGCAGATCAGGCGCTGGCGCCAGTGTTCGGCCTGCTCGAGCAGACGCTCCTGCTCTGGCGTGGTGTAGCCATGTACGTAACCGGTCATCAGGGAGTCGCTTGCCCGGCGAGAGATTGCCGCGCCAACGCGCGCTCATCAAACGATTCGTCGGACAACGGATGCATGTCGGACCGGCGCTCAGGCGACCGCGCAGAGCAGCGCAAGCGTGAGTTTGTCGCGGCGCGACGCCAAGCCAGATGGAGTGACAGCGATCGTTGTCATCAGAAGGCCTCCGACCTACGCGGCGTCTGGGACGGCCGCGTCGGGCTGTGCGACTCGCACGCCGGACCCAGGCGGCCGGCCGCCCGAGCTCCATACCGGTGCGACCTCGATGCTTGTCAGGCGCCATCCGCTCGCGCCGCGCGCTGCCTCGAAGCGGTAGCGCGAGCCGAGCGTCAGGCGCTGCTCGGCCTGCTCCGCGCCGTTGATCGTCAGTTGTGACTCCGGCTCGTCGGGCGCGAACGTGGCGATCAGATTCGCCGATGCCCGTGCATAGTCCTGTTCGAGCTCGATCAGGATGTTGGTGATCACGTGCTGCGTCCGCACGGTGTGATTGCGGCGGGCCTGCGCGACCACAGCGTCGCGCCCGCGTGCCCGGCCGCCGGGCGTCTG
>JBKPQP010000040.1:0-13488 GCA_046734155.1 Actinomycetota bacterium
GCCGCGGGTGGGGGGGGTGGGGGTGGGGGTGGCGGCGGCGGGGGTGGGGGAGGCGGCGGAGGCGGCGGCGGCGGCGGCGGCGTAGGCGGCGGAGGCGGAGGCGGTGGAGGCGGTGGAGGCGGTGGTGGCGGCGGAGGCGGCGGCGGCGGACCGTCGTCGTTGATGATCGTCCCCAATCCCTGGACGTCTGCGATCACTGCGTTCGTGGAGTTGGAGAGGTTCACGAAGTACGTCTCGTCCGACTCAACCTGCATGTCGCCCGAGATGCGGACGTTGACGTTCCGGATCGTCTGGCCGGCCGCGAAGGTGAGCGTTCCGCTCTGCGCCTGATAATCCGAGCCCGCAGTAGCGGTCCCGTCGGCGGTCGCATGCTGCACCGTCACCGTACGCCCACTCGCTGCGCTCAGCGAGACGGTGAAATTCGCCTGGCGGTTGCCGTTGTTGCCCTCGAGTATCGCAACGTCGTCGATCGAAAGCGATGGCAGCGGGTCGTCGTCGATGATCGTCCCGACCGCACTCCCGTCGGCGATCGTCGCGTTGACCGGGTTCGAGAGCGTGATTGCGTACGTCTCGTCGGCTTCGTCTAGAACGTCGCCGTTGACCTGCACCGCGACCGTTGCCGAAGTCTGCCCCGCTGGGATCGTCAAGGTCCCCGCGGCGGTTTGGTAGTCGCCGGGCGCCTGCGCCGTCCCGTCGCTCGTCGCGTAGTCCACGGCGACCTGATCGCCGCTCGCGACGTCGAGCGAGACCGTGAAGACCGCCGCGACCGAACCCCCGTTTCCTTCGGTCACGGTGACGTCGTCGATCGAGACGCCGGCGAGCGGTGCATCGGGCGTCAACCCAGAGATGCCACTGATTGCGGGCGGTGCCGTTGCGTGTCTCAGACGGGCGGTCTGGTCACCATCGGCAGCAGAGGCCAGCGGGGCACCGAGACCAATGACGACGAGGATGAGACCGAGGACCCGATTCATCACCTAGAAAGCGAAGAGCAGGAGGAGCGAGACGGCAGCGCATGCTGCGAGGATGCCCAGGCCCGCGAACGTGATCTCTCCTCGAAGTTCCACGAGCATGCGAGCCCGTTCTGGCCAGGGCAAGACCTCGGCGGGAACGAGGGTCGCGCCAAGGAGAAGCACCCCCACTAGGAGCAGCGGTAGAACAACGCCTCGCAAGACCGCTGTCCCGGGTTTCGAACTCGAGATCCCGAACTCGGCCGCCGGGGCGGCACGTCGAATCACGGGCACGTTGCGGACGGTCTTTGCAGCCCGGGACCTGTGCACTTGCGACAGGCCGAGATGCCTCTTGCGCGCTCGAGCCGCGGCCGCTCTCACCGCGCTGGTCGCGCGCGCTTGCTTCGACTGTCGAGTTGCGCTGGTCCGAGCCGCCGGTGCCTGTTTTGGGGCAGCCTGCACCACCGCGGCGGGTGGGGGTCGTATTGCCGGCGGCGGGACAGGCGCTGGGGCAGGGGCCGGAGTCGTCGACGCAGGCGGTGGCGGCGGTGCAGGCGGTGGTGGACGCTGGGGAAGTTTTGGAGGGTCGGGTCGCAGGCCCGCAGCCGCGCCGTGGGGAAGGACGAGCGAGCCGGCGCTCAGGACCGTGCAAACGCACACCCCGAGCATCGCGAGCAACCCCAAACGCCGCAAAACCTCCGCAGGACCCACGGCTACCCATGATGTATCGCCAATTCAACCGGCACAAGACTTGTCTGCCAGGTCCGTGCGAAAGACCGGCCTGGGCCATCGTTCGTCCTTTGTGCGAAAGATGGGCGCGGCTGGGATCGAACCAGCGACGGCGGACCGCTGTTCGCCCGGGTGCCCGCCGCACTTGTATGAGGGGTCACAAGGTGCTAAATCTCCTGACTCTCAAGCAATCCTCACCCGACTTGCAACGCAGATCGGGTCCGGGTACGTCGTGGAGGTGGAGACGAAGTGAACTCACTCAGAAGACCCTCACCGGCTTTGGTGATCGCGCTCATCGCGCTCTTCTTTGCTTTGGCGGGAACGGGATACGCCGTCTCGCGACTCCCGAAGAACAGCGTGACGACGGTCCAGGTGAAGGATCACTCACTCCTCCTGCGCGACTTCAAGGCGGGCCAGGCCCCACGCGGCCCGCAAGGCCCGCAGGGCGATCCCGGTGCACCTGGCGCAAAGGGGGACCCGGGAGATCCGTGGACGCCGAACAATGGTCAGCTCCCGAGCGGGAAGTCTCTCACCGGCGTTTTCGGGCCGGGGGCGTCCGCCGCGGACGCAGGCGACATCACCCAGGAGTCGACGTCGTTCGGCTTCAATCTCGTGCCGAACCCGGTCGTGCACTACATTCCGGCCGGAACCACACCGCCTACCGAATGTCCAGGGACGCTCAACCAACCGAGGGCCCAGCCGGGACATCTCTGCCTTTACGAATCCCATGCCGAGAACGTCGGCTCGAGTTGCGTCTTCAATCCGGTCAACGACGCCTGTGGAGCGTCCGCAGTCCGAGGCTTCGGCCTCTTCATCGCTGCGGCGGGACCGGGCGATTTCTGGGAGCAGGGCTCGTGGGCGGTGACGGCTCCCTAACGCGAGGAGTGCGAGATAAGTGATGGGCGCGCCTGGGATCGAACCAGGGACCTCCCGCGTGTGAAGCGGGCGCTCTCCCGCTGAGCTACGCGCCCGGGACGCTCAGACTAGCCGCTGCTACGCTGGCCCTGCCCGGTCGCGCTAGGCGGGGAGCTAGCGGTTCCCTGAACCCGCAATCCGCTTCAGCGGGGCCGAAGTCCCTCTCGAGGGGGCATCGTTCGAGACACGGGCCTGCGTCGCGAGCGTCGACGGCCAGGTTCCGCGCACTGGGAGCTTGTGAACCGCGTCAGATCCGGGAGGAAGCAGCGCTAAGCAATCCCTTCCAGGTGCCGCGGGTCGGCCTGGCCCGAGCAAGGGACGCAACGCACCGGCTCGGTCGAGCTCACAACGGAGGGTGCGCGACCGGGCTTCTTCAGCTCGCGAGCCTGAGGACCAGCGCCAAAGTGCTCTCGGGCCCGGGCCAGTGAGCGCGTACGACTGGCTCGCCTCCGCCGCGGAGCAGGCTGCGGAGAACGAGGGCGACGACGATGACGTCATCGAGCTGACCGGCGACCGGGATGAAGTCGGGCACGAGATCGAACGGAAGCGCGAGGTAGCCGGTAACAGCGACGAGCAGGAACTTCTTTCTTCGCGGGACGCGCGGGTCGTTGAGTAGGCGTCCGCAGAGGACGACGCAGTCAGGAATGAAGCCGGCCAGCGCGCGAGCGCTTTCGCGTCTTCCGGCGAGGATCAGGACCAGCACGAGCACGGCGTAGACGAGAACAAACACGCCGATAGCTATGAGCGACCAGGCCCAGATGCTCACGCCGGGACGCTAGCGAGCGGCGTCTGCCGACCGTCGGCGCTATTCGATGTCGAGCAAGACGAGAAAGCTGGCGACCACCGCGACGTAGAGGATCAAAGCGAGGACGGTGACGGCATAGTCTGGATCGCGCTCGTCCGTCGCCGCGTCCTTCGCCAGCGGCGGAAGTACGCGAAGCAGGATCGGGACGAGCGAAATCGCGAGCCCAACCGTGACCGCGAGTGCCGCCCACTTGGGGCCCTCATCGGCGATCGCCCACAACGACCCGAACAACGTCGCGCCCAAGACGAGCGCGAGACCGAGCCGCAGGCGCGAGTCAGGAAGAGGGTCGCCTTCTCGCCGCGGCGCATCCTTGGACTCGAAATAGCGAATCTGCCACAGCAACGCCCCAGTCACCGCAAGCTCGACCGCGATCACCGACTGAAAGAACTGAACGGGCACGTCCACGACCAACGGATACTGACGTGCTCAGAGGTGACACTCGAATGAGGTCGCCGTCCTCGCGCTCGGAACCGGGGCCGCGCATAGAATCGGCCGCAGGCTCTCTTGACCGCGCTCTACCGCAAATATCGTCCGCAAGGCTTCGACGACGTGGTCGGCCAGGAGCCGGTCGTCCGCACCCTGAGGAACGCCGTCTCGACCGGAAACGTACGCCAGGCGTACCTCTTCGCCGGGCCGCGCGGCACCGGCAAGACGTCCCTCGCGCGCATCCTCGCCAAGGCGCTCAACTGCGCAAACGGGCCGACGCCGGACCCGGACGGGACGTGCCACGCTTGCGTCGCGATCGCGGCCGGAACCTCCCTCGACGTCGTCGAGATGGACGCGGCCTCGCAGCGCGGCATCGACGACATCCGCGAGATCCGAGAGCGCGTCGTGCTCCAGCCGGTCGAGGGCCGCTACAAGGTCTACATCCTCGACGAGGCGCACCAGCTCACGGACGCCGCCTTCAACGCGCTCCTGAAGCTGATCGAGGAGCCTCCGCCCCACCTCGTCTTCGTCTTCTGCACGACAGAGCTGCAGAAGATGCTGTCCACGGTTCGCTCCCGCTGCCAGACGTTCGTGCTCTCGCGGCCGCGCCTGCCCGAGATCGTCCGCTACCTGAAGTCGGTTGCCGACGGCGAGGGGATCGATGCTCCCGAGGCGGCGCTGGCGCTCATCGCGCGGTCGGCTCGCGGCTCGTTCCGCGACGCGGTGTCGACGCTCGACCAGCTGTCGGCGGCGACCGAGGGCAAGGTCACCGTGCAGGCCGTGCTCCAGCTGCTCGGCGCGGTCGAGGAGGAGGCGCTCTTCCGCATCTGCGATTTCGTCGTCGACCGCGACACGGCCGGTGCGCTGACGTTCCTCGAGGAGCTCGCCGAGCAGGGCCAGGATCTGGGCCGGCTCGTCACCGATCTGCTCGAGCACCTCAGGCACGTGCTCCTCGTCCAGCACATGGGCGACGTGCCCGACTCCCTGCCGCTGACGGACGAGATGCGCGACCGGCTGCGCGCGCAGTCGAACCAGCTCGGAGAGGCGACGGTGCTCCGGCTCTGCGACCTGCTCGCGGTAGCGGTCGACGACATGCGCCAGGGCGGAGACCCGCGGCTCCCGCTCGAGCTCGCGCTCGTCAAGGTCACCCGCCCGGCCGCCGACCTGGAGCGCGAGTCGATCGCGTACCGCCTCGAACAGCTGGAGCAACGCACCCACGGGAGCGCCCCCAACGAACTAGGCGGCACGGTGTCACGAGCGCCAGAGGAGGTGTCGCCTGCGCCTACCGGCGAGCCGCCTTCGGTCGAGCTCTCGCAGCTCCAGGAGGCCTGGCAGCGGACGATCCTGCCGGCCGTCGAGCAGAAGTCGATCCCTACCGCGTCGATGCTCCGCGAGGCGCACCCGTCACAGCTCGATGAGGACAAGCTGACGGTGGAGTTCCCGGCGGCGGCGTCGTTCCATCGCCAGCTCGCCGAGGAGCCGAAGAACGTGACGCTCCTCGCCGAGGCGCTCTACGAGGTGACCGGCCGCAAGCTCGCACTCGACTTCGCGGTCGGCGAGAACGGCGACGACGACCCCGTCGAGGACGAGGAGCCGGCCGGCGAGGACCAGATCATCCAGCTCATGAAAGACCAGCTGGACGCCCGGGAAGTCGAAGAGCCGTAATCGGTATGGCATTCGAATGTCATCCCATCAGGACGATGTCCTGACGTGGTCTCGACGATGAAACTGCACGCGTGACAATCGCGCGTGCCTTGCGGCGTAGCGGATTCGTGATCATCCTCCTCAGCGCGGCGCTCTCCGGCTGCGGCTCGGACGATGACTCCGGATCGAGCGCAAGCACGACGACCTCCACAGTCACCACGACCGTGTCAGGCAACGCGACGGGTCTTGACAACTGGGCTGCGGGCCTGTGTCAGGCGGTCGCATCGTGGGAACAAACCATCAAGACGACGAGTGCCAAGCTCGACAACTCGCAAGCCGATTTCGCAAGCGCTTCGGAAGCGATCACCTCCGCGAACCAAGCGCTGGTCGCAAGCCTCGAAGGACTTGGCACTCCACCTGCGCCGGCGACGACCGATGCGAAGGATGTGATCGACGAGCTTTCGACCAACTTGAAGAATGAGAGCGGGGAGATCGAGCAGACGCTCAACGGAACGTTCCATACCCAGACCGAGATCGCGACCGCATCGGCGAAGGTGCGCTCCTCGATCACGAAGATGAACGCGGACATCTCCAAGACCGTGACCGACCTCAAGGCGCTGCCCGAGCAAGAGGGCTGGAAGAAGTCCTTCCAACAGACCCCCGCGTGCCAGATCGTGGCCAAAGGTTGAACCCGACCTGATCGCGGGTGGCGTCCCGTAACCTAGGACGCTCAACCAAGCCGAGGGACGGGGAGGCACGACGTTGTCCATGGACATGAACAAGATGCTTCAGCAGGTGCAGCAGCTCCAGGCGCAGATGGCCCAGGCGCAAGAGGAGCTGAAGAACGAGACCGTCGAGGCCTCGGCCGGCGGCGGCATGGTCACGGTCAAGGCGACTGGCGATCTGCAGATCACGGAGATCAAGATCGCGCCCGAGGCGATCGACCCGGACGACCCGGAACTGCTCTCGGACATGGTCCTGGCCGCGGTCAACGAGGCGCTGCGCTCAGCCCAGGCGCTCGCTCAGTCGAAGCTCGGCGGAATGGCCGGCCTCGGGGATCTCGGCGGCATGGGCCTGCCCGGCCTCTAGGAGCCGCCCAGCCGCTCTTCCCACTCGCGGCGCAGCGCCTCGCGCTCACCCCGCCCCGTCCGCTCGAGGACGTCGCGCACTCGCAAGATCAACTCGTCCGGGTCGAACGGCTTCGTGATGTAGCCCAAGCCGCCGACCTCGTGGCCGCGCGCCTCGTCGGCTCGATCCGACCGAGCGCTCAGGAACAGGATCGGAATCTCGCGCGTTTCGGGTGAGGCCGCCAGCTCTTCGGCCACGCGCCAGCCGTCGATGCCAGGGAGCATCACGTCGAGCAGGATCAGGTCCGGATGCTCGGAATGCGCCAGCGCCAGCGCCGTCTCTCCGTCAGCCGCCTCGAGCGTCTGGAACCCGACCGAGTCGAGGTTGAGCTGGCACACGAGCCGGATCGCGCTCTCGTCGTCGACGATCAGGATCCGGCCCTCGGCCGTCGAGCGGGACTCCGCCTCCTCTGCAGCGCGAAAGCGCGCTCCATGCTCGCGCGGGCCGTACGAGATCAGGCGTGTACGAGTGCGGGGTCTTTCCAAGAGGACGGCGGCGCTCACGGAACAGACAGTACAGCCCGCATTCTCTCTGATGGGAAGGGCAATCCGACGCTCCAAGGCACAATTCGGACATGCTCTCGCCGGCCGTCGAGAACCTCGTCGCGCAGCTGACGCGCCTGCCCGGAGTCGGCACGCGGACCGCACACCGGCTCGCGTTCCACCTGCTCCGCGTTCCGCGTG
This sequence comes from Actinomycetota bacterium, assembly GCA_046734155.1. Lineage (GTDB taxonomy): Bacteria > Actinomycetota > Thermoleophilia > Gaiellales > Gaiellaceae > VAXT01. Next base: position 7,278 of record JBKPQP010000040.1, read on the forward strand.
ATGAGGCGCAGGCGCTCGCGGTCGCGATCGAGGAGGTCAAGGAGCGGGTCCGCTTCTGCAGCGAGTGCGGGAACCTGACCGAAGAGGAGCGCTGCGAGATCTGCCGCGACGAGCGGCGCGACCGGACGCTCGTGTGCGTCGTCGAGCAGCCGGCGGACCTCGTGTCCCTGGAGCGCACGCACGAGTACCGGGGCCTGTACCACGTGCTCGGCGGCTCGCTGTCGCCGATCGACGGCGTCGAGCCCGAGCACCTGCGGATCGACGAATTGATGGGCCGAGTCGACCGGAACGGCATTCAGGAGGTCGTCCTCGCGACGAACCCGAACATGACGGGCGAGGCCACGGCCGCGTATCTCGCCGACCGGCTGCGGGGGCGTGTGCGCGTCACGCGGCTCGCGAGCGGGCTGCCGGTCGGAGGAGACCTCGAGTACGCCGACGAAGTGACTCTCGGGCGTGCTCTCAGCGGCCGACGGGAAATGTGATCGTGACGATGTCAAGCGTCCCACGCGATAGGACGGCCACGCCGGCAAAGCCGGCATGGCCTCTGAGCGGCATCGCAAGCGATGCCTCGGGCCGCCGCGAGATGTGACCTAGGATCCCGGCGTGACGGCGACTGATTACGAGGCCCTTCCCGCCCTCGCGGAGGAGGCGCCTCGACCCAGCGCCGGCACGGTCGTCATGAAGTTCGGCGGGACGTCGGTCGCGGATGTCGAGCGCCTGCGGGCAGTCGCCCAGCGGCTCGTCGCCGCCCGCGAGGCGGGGAACCGCGTCGTCGCGGTGCTCTCCGCGATGGGCGACACGACCGACGAGCTCGTCCGGCTGGCACACGAGATCTCGCAGCGTCCCGTGGCCCGCGAGCTCGACATGCTGATCTCGGTCGGCGAGCGCATCTCGTGCTCGCTGTGCGCGATGGCGATCCACGACCTCGGCCACGAGGCGATCTCGTTCACCGGCTCGCAGGCGGGAATCGTCACCGACACCGCGCACGGCAAGGCGAAGATCGTCGACATCCGCGCGAACCGAATCCACGAGGCGCTCGACAGGGAGCGGATCGTGCTCGTGGCCGGCTTCCAGGGCGTCTCGACCGAGCTCGACATCACGACGCTTGGCCGCGGCGGCTCGGACACGACCGCGGTCGCGCTCGCCGCAGCGCTCGGCGCCGACGCGTGCGAGATCTACACCGACGTCGACGGCGTCCATACCGCTGACCCACGCATCGTCCCGAACGCCCGCAAGCTGCACGCGGTCAGCTACGGCGAGATGCTGGAGATGGCAGCCTCGGGCGCGCGCGTGCTCCAGCTGCGGTCGGTCGAGTTCGCGCGCAACCACGATGTCAAGCTGCACGTCCGGTCGAGCTTCTCGGAGACCGACGGCACCTGGATTCGCGAGGAGGACGAACGGATGCTCGAGAAGGCGCTCATCTCAGGCGTCACCCACAAGGCGGCGGAGACCGTGTACCGGGTCGAGGGCGTGTCCGCGGCGCGGCTCTTCGACGCGCTGGCCGCGGCAGGCGTGAACGTCGACACTGTGATCCAGACCGGGCCGGAGATCGTCTTCTCTGCCGACGAGGGCCCCGAGACGCAGGACGCACTCGCGAGTCTCGGAGTCGAGTGGTCGGCGCGCGAGGATCTCGGCCAGGTGAGCGTGATCGGCGCCGGGATGAAGAGCCATCCCGGGGTGGCCGCGAAGATGTTCGCCGCGCTCGAGAAGCTCGGGATCCAGCCGGTGATCGTGAGCACGTCGCCGATCAAGATCGGCTGTTTCGTCGCGCGCAACCAGGTAGAGCAGGCCGTTCAGGCGCTGCACACCGCGTTCGAGCTCGAGCGCCCGGAAGCGGAGCGCCCCCATGTCTGAGCCGCGCGTCGGCGTCGTCGGGGCAACCGGAGCCGTCGGTCAGGTCACGCTCGAGTTGCTTGGTGAGCGAGGCTTCGGCCAGGTGCGGGCATTCGCGTCGGAGCGCTCCGCGGGCTCGTCGGTACCGTACGGCGAGGGTGAGCTGATCGTCGAAGAGGCGAGCGGCGACACGCTTCGCGACCTCGACCTGTGCTTCTTCTCGGTCGGGACCGCTCAGAGCGCCGAGCTCGTTCCGGCGGCAGTCGCGGGCGGCGCGGTCTGTGTCGACAAGTCCTCGGCGTTCCGGCTCACCGAAGGAATCCCACTCGTCGTGCCAGAGGTGAACGGAGACCGGGCGGCCGAGCACGCGGGGATCGTCGCCAACCCGAACTGCTCGACGATCCAGCTCGTTTGCGTTCTCAGGCCGATCCACGAGGCCGCCGGGCTGCGAAGCGTCCGCGTCGCCACCTACCAGTCGGCTTCCGGCGCAGGCGCGGAGTCGATGCGGCGCCTTGAAGCTCAACTACCCGCCGGGGGAAACGTCGTCGGCGACTGGGAGCTCGAGGGCGACGAGTTCGAGGAGGAGTCGAAGCTTCGGGCCGAGTCGCGAAAGATCCTCGAGCTGCCGGAGCTCGCCTTCAGCGCGTCGTGCGCGCGCGTGCCTGTCCTCGTCGGTCACTCCCAGGCGATCTGGATCGAGACCGAGAATCCGCTATCCCCGCACGAGGCACGTGAGATCCTGTCCGGCGCTCCGTCGGTTTCGGTGCAAGACCTCGCCACACCCCGCGACGCCGTGGGTCGTGACGACGTCCTCGTAGGGCGGATCCGCAAGGACACCGCCGGTCCGGGCCTTGCCCTCTGGACCGTCTGCGACAACCTCCGCAAGGGCGCTGCCCTGAACGCGATCCAGATCGCCGAGCTGCTCCTCGAGCGCAGCGCGCTCGCCGCTTAGTTTTCGGCTGCGGAGCGGAAGAGTGGAGGGGGTTTGGGGAACCGGAAGTCTCCCCAACGCAGCTGTTGCTACGGGCCGGGCGGAACGGGTGCGGGCGGCGCGGGGGAAAACGCCTCCTTCACGAGCCGGAGGACCCTCTCCCGCGCCCCTTCGGCGACCGGCTGCAGCCCGCCCAATTCCAGCCGCACGAGCTCCACCCGGCCCAGAGCGCGGACGGTCTCGAACCCGAAGTCGGAGAGAAAGTCGCGCGGGAACACCGTCCGGTGCACCCAGAACCGCTCGCGTGCCGATTCGCCTTCCGCGTACCGGTAGGCGAACGTCTCGAGTGCTCCCGCCTTCTTGTCTCGCGCGTCCCCGATCGCGGCCAGGAAGAGGGACTGCATGACCCACGGGCTCGCCCGGTCGAGCAGGTAGGCGCACGTGACGAGCAGCGCATCGTCAGACGGCGGCCCGGCGGGTAGCTCCCGCGCACGCGGGAAGAGCTCGGCGGGGCCGTACTGCATCGAGCCGATCACGGTCCCGTCGTCGTCGCGGTAGACGGCGCCCCATGCCCCCCAGTCGAGCTCGGCACGCTCGATCCAGCGCCGCTTGTCGACCCCGCTGCCCTGCCACCAGATGCACTCGTGACAGACCAACGGCGCGTCCTGGAGTGTCACGCCCGTCAAGCCGGCGACCCTGGTGCTCACGTGACGGAGTCTAGGCGGAGCACGATCACCCTCCGAACATTCGCCGCCGCAGAAGCGGCATCACGCCCGAAGGACGAGCTCCGTCGCCTCGGGCCGTGCGAAGAAGCGGAACGGGACGAACGTCGTCCCCAGTCCCGGCGAGACGTGGAGAACGCCGCCGGGCCGACGATAGAGACCCTCGGCGTACGTCCACCGCAGATGCGAGAACCGGACCTTCCCGCGGCCGTACGGCAGGACGATCTGGCCCGCGTGGAGATGGCCCGAGAGGACGAGGTCGAACGTGCCGGGCTGGATGCGGTCGATCACGCCCGGGAAATGGCAGAGAAGGACGCGCAGGTCCGCGTCCGGGTCCGCGAGCTCGGAGGGGCGTGAGGACCCGAGCCGGTAGCTGCGCGGGTCGACGCCGACGATCTGGACGGTGCGGCCCCGCAGCTCGAGGGTCCTCGCCTCGTCGAAGAGGACCTCCGTCGACGGGAGATCGAAGACTGCGCTCGGCTTCGAGAATGGGTCGCGCGAGTGCGCGAAGTCGTGGTTGCCGAGGACCGCGAACGACCCAGGCACCCGGTCGAGGAGCTCCCCCAGTTCGCGTTTGGCCGCAGGGCGTGAGAGAAGGTCGCCGGTGATCGCCACGAGATCGGGGTCGCGCGCCGCCGTCCACTCGATCGCCCGCTCGACGGCCCGTTCGCCGCGCGACGGGAACCCGAGATGGAAGTCCGACAGGTGCACGACGCGCAACCCATCCAACTCCTCCGGCAGGTCGGGCATCGGGACAGGGATGGAGCGCAGGCGCACCCAGCCGGCTTCGAAATGGCCCCAGAGCGCCGCGCCTACGCCGAGGGCTCCGAGTGTGGCAAGCGGTTTCTTCACAGCGCTCATTGTCGGGGAACCATCGAGGCACGTTCGGTGTAGAAGCGTCATGCGAATCCTGCTGGCCGGGTTGGCGACCGCGCTCCTGGGTGTGCCGGCGAGCGCGTTCAAGGAGCCGGCTCTGGTCGCGACGATCCAGACCGGAACACATCCCTGCGGCGTCGTGTCCGCCTTCGGCTCCGTCTGGGTGGCGAACGATGGCGGGACGCTCGTCCGGATCGATCCGCGCACGAACCGGGTCCGGGCGCGGATACGAGTCGGCGCGGGCGCGTGCTTCGTTGCGGCCGATACGCACGCGCTCTGGATCGCGAACTACAAGGGCGGCCTCGTCCGGGTCACCCCCCGGGGGCGCATACAGCGGTTCGCCGTCGGCGCAAGTCCGGACGACGTCCTCGTCGCCTACGGACGGGTATGGGTGACCGCCTGGGGAGCAGGCAAGCTGGCAGCCGTCGACCCGCGGAAGCTGAAGATCGTCCGGCGGATCGACGTCGGACCGCGCCCCATCGGCCTGGCCGCGAAGAACGGCGCCGTCTGGGTCGGCTTCGGCCGGGACGCAACCGCCATCGCGCGCGTCGACCCGCGCACGTTCCGGGTCGAACGCATCGACGTCGGCGCTCGTGAGCCCAGAGGGTTCGTGGCCGGCACGAAGGACCTCTGGATCCAGGCGAACACAGGTGACCTACTCCACTTCGATCCCAACACCAGGCGCGTCCTCGCCCATCTCGAGGTCGGGCGGACTCTCGCCCAGGGCGCGGCAGCCCCCGACAGGACGATCTGGATCCCCGACAAGGAGCAGAACCTCGTTTACCGCGTCGATCCCGCCAAGCAACGCGTCATCGACTCGTTCCCGGCGGGCCCGGGCGCGTACACGACGCTTCGCGCCTTCGGATCGATGTGGGTGACGAGCTACGCCGGAAACGACGTGAGGCGGTTCAGGCCGTAAGAGAGGCCGGCGCTGGACCCCTGCGGCCCTGGGCCCGCACCGGCCCCAGGGTACGAATAGCGGGCGTGTCGGAGGTCACACTTCGATCTTCTCGAGCGCCGGCTGCACCGGAACGACGTGGCGCTTGAACTTCAGCTCCGACTCCTCGAGCCCGGCGGCGACGCCGATCAGCTGAGACAAGTGCAGGATCGGCATCTGGAAGTCTCGACCCGTGCGCTCGCGGAGCTTCGACTGCCACGCATCGAGCGACAGGTGGCAGAGCGGGCACGGTGTCACCATCACGTCCGCGCCGGCCTCGGTCGCCTGTTCGATCGGCTGCAGGAGCTCGCCGAGCGCGGTCTCCTCGCGGGCCTGGATGATCGGGAAGCCGCAGCACTTGATCTTCGCGGGGTAGTCGATCGCCTCTCCGCCGCACGCATCGATGATCGCCTCGAGCGAGTGCGGCTTGTCCGGGTCCTCGAAGCCGAGGATCTTCGACGGGCGCAGGATCTGGCAGCCGTAGAACGGCGCGACCTTGAGGCCTTTGAGCCCCTTGTGCGCGACGTCCTTCAGCTTGTCGTACCCGTCGCCCTCGGCGATCAGCCAGAGCAGGTGCTTGACCTCGACAGCGCCGCTGTACGGCGGGGCGCCGACGGTCTCGAGATTCGTGTTCACGCGGGCCCGAAGCTCGTCGTCGTTTTGCAGCTGCCAGTTCGCCTGCCGCAGGTTGAGCGTGCAGACGTTGCAGATCGTCATCAGCGTGTCGGCGCCCGTCTGCTCGCCGTAGGCCAGGATGCGCGCGTTCAGGTGCAGGTAGTAGTCGGGCTCGGCCTCGTGGATGTCGCCCGCGCCACAGCAGGTGACCGACTCGAGCTCGTCCAGCTCGATGCCGAGCTTCGGCGCGAGCGCCTGCGTCGACGTGTCGAGCTCCTTCGCCGAGAGCGACGCGAG